>NZ_DAMADT010000008.1:91816-100295 GCF_031997925.1 Lachnoclostridium sp.
AAACCCTACAAAATCCATAGTTTTCCAACCATCGAAGTTTGTAAAGGAAAAAACAATACTTAAGATTAATGGAAGTATGAAAAATATTGAGAATAAAAACAGCGCTGGTGCAACGAACAACCAGAACGCACGGGTATGGCAAAATGCCTGTTTCTGTTTACGCATTTATTCTTCCTCCTGTAAATTCAAAGCACGTGCAGTTTAGATTGTTCCAACTATATTTATGCAGTAAATCATGTGAGAACTGTCAAGGGATATTCGCAATCCGCTTACGCTACCAGCTCTACCTCATTGCCACCATGTGGCATGCAATCCTCATCACATGATTTACTACATTGAAATATTTAGTTTTTTTACTACTGGACTACAATCACTAACTCACGAATAGCTTATTTAGCGATTTCCCACTTTGAAGAGTCGCTTAATTCTTTAGCGAATGAATCTAATGCCTTTTGTGGAGTTAATTCACCACTTACAGCACGTTTGATATAATCTCTGTATTCATTATCTTTGTAAGTTCTCCAAGCAGAGCTTTCATCTACTCTAAAAGATTCCGTTACATTAGAAACTTCACTTTGAATTACTTTAAAATCGTCTGCAACTTTTGCATCTGCTGGAGTGTATACAACTGATTTAATTGCAGATAACCCTTTATCATTTTCTATATAATTTTTGAAATTATTTTCTTCGTAGAACCATTTAATGAACTCTAATGCTAATTCTTTGTTTGGAGCTTTTTCAGGAACTGCTAATGCTTCTCCTCCAATGATTGCACCTTGTGAAGAAGTTCCCTTCGGTGATGGCATAACACCAAATTCAAATTTTACATCTGAACTAATAGGAGTGTAGTTCCAAGAACCTGATAATAGGATAGCTGCATCACCATTTTTGAAGTATTCCACTGGATTATCAGTAGAACCACCAGCCCAAATTGCTTTTGGCATAACACCCTTATTATTTGCTTCCACAAACTTAGTTAAGGTATCAACATTTTGTGCGCTGTTGACAGTTACCTTAAAAGTGTCGCCATCTTTTTGCACTAAGGAACCACCATTTGCATACATTAAGATATCATATCTAGCTCTAGATACATCAGCCGCAAAACCATATTTTGCTGCACCACTTTGTTGTATCTTTTCTGCATTCGCATATAATTCATCCCATGTCCATGGATTATCTAGTGTAGGTGCCTCTACGCCAGCAGCTTTTAATGCATCTGCATTATAAAACATACATGTTGTTGTAAACTGTCTTGGAAGACCTGAAATCTTATCAGATTTATAATCTTGACCAACAATCTTTAACGCTGATTCTTCAAATAAGCTTGTATCAACAACGGTAGACATATCTACGAATTCTTCTGGATATAACTGATGTAATCTTGTTGTAGCAATTAAATCTGGAAGATCTTTGTTTTTTGCCATTGCTGGGAACTTAAGTAACTGATCATCATGGGAAATAATGATTTTATCAAGTTTGTTACCTGTTTCCTTGCTCCACTGTTCTAACGCAATATTGAGTGGATCTTGCTCTCCTTTATCTTCTGGAAGTAATACTTTTAATGTACCAGTCTTACTACCATTTTGACCTGCGTCATTGCTTTTATTCGCACTACATCCTATCATAGATGCCCCCAATGCTACTACTGTTAATGCTAGAGTTACATTTTTTAATAACTTTCTCATAAGTTTCTACCTTCCTTTTATTTATTTTGAAGTTTCATTACTTCCATTAAGTAAAGCATCGCTAATGCCTGTCCATATGGCATTGGCTTTAATTCAATATCTTTGTAAAACTGTTTCGAATCTCGTCCCATTGGAGTGCCATAAGACACTTGGTGTAAAATTCCTTCTTCGTTGGTATAATTTAAGATTTCATTGAGTGGTTTTAATGCCACCTCTGTATAACTTTCATCTAAAATCCCTAAGGAAACACCTTTTAATAATCCATAACCAAACCCACAAGTTGCACTCGCTTCTACATAGGAAGTTTCATCATCGACTAACGTACGCCACATACCATTTTGTGCCTGAAACTTTTTTAAACTTTCAGCCTGCCTTATCAATGCATTCGTAAGCATTGTCTTGACAACATGATCACATTCAATCATTTCTAAGAATTCTGGTATTGCAATTGTTATCCAACAATTTCCTCTTCCCCAAAAAGCACTCGCAAAGTTATGGTTTCCTTCAAAGGTCCATCCATGATACCAAAGCCCAGTTTTTGTATCACAAAGATATTTTAAGTGAAGCATAAATTGATATTTTGCTTCTTCTATATATGCCTGATTGTTTAAAATCTTACCTACCTTAGCCAAAAACAGCACTGTCATGAATAAAGTATCATCCCACAGCTCCTGATCATTTAGGGTATCAGAAGTTATATGCTGAAGGCCTCCTTCTTTTGTTCTTATGAAGTCCTTCATAACAAATTCTGCCCATTCTACGCATAATTTCATATAATCATCACGTTTTAGATGCTCTGCTAGAAAAGCTAATGTTAACATTGGTGCCATTGTATTTACATTTTTACTCGGTAGCCCTAACTTAATTTGTCTTTCATAGTAACTTGTTAAAATTGATAAATACTTCTCATCTTTTGTGAACTGATATAAATTCCAGAATCCATATAAACCAACACCCTGTGTCCATTCCCAATGCTGATAACGCCTAATATCATCATTTACTAAAGCATTCTTTTTCATACCATCCATAAATGCAGTATCTTCTTCGTACAATACCTTTTCAAAACTAGTTGCATAAAGTGATATCACTTCATTCCAATCTTTTTGTTTCATCTTAACCTCTTTCTGCGTATTTAACTTGCTAGGAAGTTGAATACTGCGCTACTTAGTAGTTGAAACCTAATGTTTTAAACTACTCTCCCTTACCTTTTGTATAAGCCAATCATACAAAAAACGAGGAACAATATCTACGCATATTAAGTTATTTAAATCAAATTATATTGCATTTTTTGCTTCCGTTGACGCAAACCCAACCAACCACCCAAAAATAAGAAATTTTTTATGCGCCTACTTTCTTTTTCAAAACAAGAAAACTACTAAAAAAAGCTATCATACAAATTGGAAGTATCATCATACTGATTTGATAACCAAGGGCAATTACTAAGCCTCCAAAAATTAAATTAAAGCCAATATCAAATAAAGTTGCGATACTTACAATGGCTCCTGTTGCTGTTGCTACAACTTCCTCCGGAAATACGAAGCGAATCAAAAGAAGTAGTGTAGGATAAATTATCGATACCGAAAGCCCTGAAATCCCAAGTAACCAAAGACCATTTGTCTTAAATAGAAAGCCAAGAACAAATAATGCAGTACCCATACCTCCAAATATTTGAATACTCTTTAGTGCCCCTATCTTTTGCACAAGTGGTGCAAATAAAAGTCGCCCTATCATAATACCGCCAAAGAATAACGACAAAATCGATGATGCTTTTGCTTGGTTAATCTGCAATCCATTTACTGCATAAGTTAGAAACCAGTTTAAGATTCCGTGTTCTGCAATAAAATAAGTCCCAAAGATAATGATTAATAATAGAAATCCTCTTGTTTTAACTACCTGTGCATAAGAAATCTTTTTCTTTTCTTTCTTATGTTCTATCGTTGGAAATTTTGTCATGGCTATCAGAATAAAACTAATCAGCCCAAGTAAAAGTAACACAAGATTAATATACTTCCAGGAAGCAAACTCATAAAAGAATCTACCTATAATGTTCTGACTACCAGAAGTACCAAGCCCTTGTACAAAGTAAAATAAGTTCACCATGAAGATAGGAGAAACCACAAAAATTATAGGTGTTAAAATACTGATTGCTGTATTTAACAATGTGGAGGTTCCCATCGTAATAAACATACCTACTAACAAAAACAAATAACTATCTGTTACCACATAGGTAGTAATGGCGGCCATCCATAACGCCAATACGGATAGAATTACTGTCTTTTTATTGAATCGATCAAGTAAATTACCACCTACAGAAACAAAAACTAAATTACCCAAATAACTCACCATAATAATGACTGACAACTGCATGCTACTGATAGAGAAATGTTCTTCAAATGCTGGAGCGAAAATCCCA
Source organism: Lachnoclostridium sp. (assembly GCF_031997925.1). NCBI lineage: Bacteria > Bacillati > Bacillota > Clostridia > Lachnospirales > Lachnospiraceae > Lachnoclostridium > Lachnoclostridium sp. Next base: position 95,915 of record NZ_DAMADT010000008.1, read on the forward strand.
CGAAGAGAATCATTCATTCCTAGTGCTATCATTAAAATCATAAAACTTACAGCAATCATAACCGTAGATCGTTTTGACATAGTATTCATCATTTGTATTTCTTTCCTCATTTTCTTAAAATATATTGATATATGAATCGATGTAGGCTAAGTATATTGATTTTTTACGTCAAAATCTATCGTTATTTTGTCAAAGCGTCCATAAAACATTGCATATTTTGCTTTCTTATTATAAAATTATCGCAAAGGGAGGCTTTCTTCGATGCATAATAATTTACTTTACGAACAAAACTATCAAATTAAGATTAATACTGGTGAAGATTCTTTATTTTATCATTTTGACTATGATGAGCGATCCTATCAAGTTAATATGGACTTTCAACATTTTCACTCATTTTATGAAATACACATTCTCTTAAGTCCTAAAGCCTGCCACATAATTAATGGTATCCCTTATGACATTAAAATGAATGATATCGTCTTACTACGCCCTTCGCTTCTTCACAAAACTGTATACTCCCCTGGTTTACCTAGTAAAAGACTAATTATTAGTTTTATCTTACCAGAATCCTTTTTCCTAACAGACCTTGCTTTTCAAAGTATTTTAAAACCGTTTTATAATGCCGTACCAATTTATCGCTTTGATCAAACGAAAACAGCAATTCTCAATCATGTTTTGAATGAAATTTTTGAGTTATCAAAGAAGTTAATTCCCGAAGAGTTAAAAAAAATTCTCATTCACCATAAATTCGTTGAATTTTTACACAAACTTTGGGAACTTGATTCCCATAATATTTATATAAAAGAGGATTTTGAAAATGATCTAAATCGTAAAATATACGACATTACCTTTTATATACACAACCATTATCAAGAAGATATTACATTAGAAAAACTTGCAAAGCAGTTCTATATCAGCCCTTATTATTTATCACACCAATTTAAAAAGATAACTGGTTATACCCTGACTCATTACATCCAAATGACAAGGATTAGAAATGCACAGTTTGCTCTAATTAATACTCATTCTAAGATTACAGAAATTGCTTCCAACTGCGGATTTACTAGTTTTTCACAATTCAACCGTGTATTTCAGAAATTTTGTATGGTGTCACCTTCTGATTTTCGTAAGTCAAACCAGCCATATCATGAATAAATTATCCTACTCTTGCGACCACTTCTTTGGTGTTGTCCCTGTCATCTTTTTAAAGATACTAACAAAATGACTATCACTGTTGTAAGATAGTGCAACTGCTGTTTCGGTTACCGAATATCCTTTTTTCAACATCGTCTTAGCAGCTGCAATCTTACAATTGGAGATATACTGACTCATTGTGAAACCAGTTTTCTTCTTAAAATAATGACTTAGATAATATTTATTCATATAAAAATAATCTGCTATTTCTACCAAGTCTAACTTATTCTCTATATTAGCATTGATATATTTCTTAATTTGTTCAATTAGCTCACGGTCCTCAATACTGTTTTCTAGTATTAATTCATGTTCCTTACCGCGTTCCTCGCTGATTGTTAAAAAATCAAACTGTTGATTTACATATACAATCAGCTCTAACATTGCTAATGTCATTCTCATATTGTCATGTTTTGTATTACAATTCAGATGCAATGCTTCAATTTTTTGAAACAACTTAATTATCTCAGTCAGGTGTTCCTCTGAAAACCTTATCATATGGATAAAATCTTCTGAATCTTCCTCAAAGTACTTGGTAAATGAATACCCCATTGTGGTCCCTAACTGAACAATGGGTTCAGGGTCAAACATTAATACAAATCTCTTGTACTCTTTCCCTTCTACACCCTCTGTTTTATGGTACTCTCGATTATTAATTAAAAATAAATCACCCTTTTTAACCTTGAATACTCGATCATTGATATATATGGAAGCCCCCTCCGACATAAATAGAATAATTTCATAGTTTTTATGAAAATGAAATCCCTCCATATTCCAATCCTGCGTATTTCCATTATAATAGTAAAAAGGCTCGAATTCCTCATAAAAAACACGTTGTTTCATACACTACCTCTATTCGTAACACTTATGTTTACAGTTGCGTAAGTAACTCTTCCCACTCTTCTTCTAACAGTTCTTGAAGCATAACAATCATTAGTGCTTGTCCATAGGTCATCGGACAGCATGGTATGTTTTGATAAAATTCAACATCGTGACCAATTGGAGTTCCATAAGAGACACTTTCGACCACTCCATCTTTCGTAATATAAGGTAATATCTGCTTTACACCCTCTATAATAACGGGAAGATAGTCAACTTTTGATAAGTAGCCTAATCTTACTCCCTTCATAATACCTGCTAAAAATGCAGAACACGCTGATATTTCAATGTAGGTTTCATCATGATTAATAACCGTATGCCACAAACCTAACTTAGGATCTTGATATTTCTTTAATGCTGCTGCCTGCATCTTATATACACTTAAGAAATGGCGTGCAATTGCAGTATCCAATTTTGTTTGCTCAAGGTATTCTATAATTCCTACCGTATACCAGCTATTACCTCTAGCCCACATTACTTTTCCATAATTGTTATTTTTGTTAAAATTCCAACCATGATAAAACAGGCCTTCCTCTTTGTTAAAAAGATATTTGATATGGTTGATAATCTGATAATTGGCTTCATCGATACAATCTTGACGGTTTAAGATTTTACCAGCTCTTCCTAAGAAAAGAACAGTCATAAAAATCGTATCAATTAAGATTTCACCGTCGTTTGGATCACCTGTAATCATATGCTGAAAACACTCATCTTTCGTTCGAATCAACCCTTTTTCTTCCATGATCCAATCAACAAAAGACTGAATGTAGTTTAGATAACTTTCTTTCTTTGTAATCTCATATAAATATGTTAACGTGAGCATCGGTGATGTTGTGTTTACGTTCTTTTCATAGATTCCTTCTTCAATTCTCTGGTTATACCAACGAATTAAGAAATTTAAAATAGTTTCCTCTTTGGTCTTACAGTAATACTGGTATAATCCAAAGAGACCGACCCCTTGTGGCCACTCCCAGCACTCCATATCAATCAGACTAACCGGATACTTTTCTTTCGCACCATTATTCTTTAATAACATCATTCGGTCACTTACCAAATTCAGTTGTTGTTCTATCATTTCTCTTGTTGCCATTGCAAATCCTCACTTTTCTGTTGTGCTACTCCGTCGTATGAGTTTGGATTGTGGAGATATTTAGTATTCCTTGGCTTGATAAATGCTCTTTTCGTAGCATCGATTTCTCTTGATATAAAACATCATCCTTTTCCAATTTAAAACTTCCATACTCTGAATCAATTATTTCATATCCAGTTTCTGTTGCTTGTATTAAGGTTTTCTTCATATGCGCATAGAAATTTTGTAGGGATTGATATTCTTCTTTTCTTCCCACTTTAATAACCCAAATATTATCTCGGCCAAAACTAATAAATTCGCGGAATTTACAAGGTCCCACTGATTGCATCATTAATCCTTGTTGCGCAAGAACACCAATGTAGGAATCATTTTTTTCAATCACTACACAACTCACATCGCCAATATAATTATCACATTCTTGTAGTGGTATATAAGCATGTGTAAAATCAATACGATGTGTTTCTGGAATATGATATTCCAAAATTCCTATATTTTTATACTGAACTCCACGAGGCAAACTACCATTTCCAGCCCAAAAATTCGGTCTTCCATTACCATAAGGCTGAATTTCACCGGGATGATTAATAAATACTTGTGCTGTCTTATCTATTGTAGCTTGCATAATGTGTTCCTGGTACCCTTCAGTAAATGGTCTGAAATTTACTGCTGTAGATAACTGCACACGATTGTTTTTATACATATAGAGATCTACATGCTTTTCAAAACCTTGTGTCTTTTCCCAGATAAGTTCTTCTTTATCTCCTAATGACAGATAGCGATTATAATCAATAGGAGGCTCATAATCACCCAAAATAAAGGCTATATAAGCAAGTGCTGCACGGTTTAAGCATCCGTGATTATAAGCAATGTAGAGTAGAGAGGTAGTTCCTGCGGTATAGTTACCCTTTAATTCTTTTTCATAACTTCTACCAAATGTCGTCATGATAGCTCCGTCATGCGAATTGACCGCCATATCATAAAAGAGACGGTTTAACCCTTCCTTAGCAAATGCTTTATACTTACAGCCATCCTCTGCTAAGTTATATAACGAGCAAAGCCCTAACACATCCACTGGAATGTATGCATTGGAATTCCATTCTGTAATATAATCGCTTAAGAAATAGGAAAACCATTCATCTAATAATCCTTCCGCTTTCAGTGATAACTCTCTTCCTGTTAAGGATGAACTTTCAAAAAGGCTATCCTTAAAAAACTGGCCTG
>NZ_DAMADT010000008.1:100305-112820 GCF_031997925.1 Lachnoclostridium sp.
CAAAATACTGACATATATGAAATAATAGTGCGTGATTTTCACTAAAGAACCACATAACATCATCTCCTGGCTCATCAATCCAGTATCGAAATTCAAGGATAGTTAGTTCAATTTTTCTTAAACATTCTGAAGATAATTTACTGTGAAATTTCTTATAGATTTGCATAACAATCACGAGATGGAAGTCACTACAATCCTTACGTAATGCAATTCCTTGTAATTCCTCCTCAATAATACGTTCTGCTTTCTTTGTATCACCATTCATCATAAGAATAGAAGCTGCCTTATAGACATTATCTACTTCTACTTCTTCTAAATACTTTAAAGCTTCTAGTTTACGCTGTGCAATCGTACTTTCCTTATGCTTTAATAATTTTTTATGAAATATTTGTGTCGCTATCTTTCGTCCGATAGAAATAGTACCAATTTGTATTTCCACACCGAAATAATAAAATCCCGGAATCACATCATCAGCTTCAAACAAAGGCAATGTTTTCTGGTCTGGTTTTATCACATAGTCTTTTTCTGTACCAATCGTATGAGCATTGGTCAACTTGTCCGCTACTGGCTTATAAGATACGTGAATTGGTAACTCTTGACCAGAGGTATTGTTTATCGCCAACTCTACAACTTCACTTATATATAGTTCTTTATCAAAGGATATCTCTTCTAATATTTTCTCTGCTTCTTTCATCGCATTTAGATCAACTTGATCCTCTACTGGTAAGCACATCTCTAAAGTAGAATCTCCAAGATATTGAAGACGATAATAAAAATCGGTGTCTCTTTCTGCTAAGTCATCTAGACATAATAACAGCTGATTATACCCTTTCTTTAATTTCATCTTAAACGTATTGCTCTTCACCATATTTCTCGTGAACGGAATAAAATCTGTTATGAATTCCTCATTCATCCAGACAGTAATTCCACCGCACGTTTCCACATGAAACATCTCTTCTCTTTCCTCATTTGAATAAAGTTCTACATAGCTATAGCAACGCAGATACGTCGGAATATTATAAAACTCAGAAAAATCAACACCCACATTCCCGAATGGAAAGTACATCTCAAAGGTTCGTTTCTCATCAAATACCTGAAGTTCATTATGGAGCTTACATTTTTCTATCGAAACAAACTCTGGAAGATTCCCAATTCTATGATTAATAAATTCTTTACGACAAGGATTTTCATGAATAGAAAAACCGTATTTTAGCCATTCATTTACCTTGCCCTTTAACGTCACTTTGTCAAATTGTTGTGATTTTGTATAAGTTTTTGTGGTTAGACAACGGTTAATAAAACCTTGACTTTCCAAAGGATAGGTTAAGTATTTCATAAGAATTCCTCTTTTTTTATTTTAGTACGATAACTATAACACATAAAATAAACATAAATTATGATATATTTAATTGAAAATTATATATTTTTGCTATATTTTGAACTGATAAAGTTGGTATTGTATCGTTTTAATTGTACATTAATTCCACTCGTCCTCATAGAATTTTCTATTTAGTAATTAATCCCTGCTAATTAAACAGTTTTTGGTATAACATAGTCTTGTTCCATAGTAGTTGCATCAATAGTATTTCCTAATATTCAAAAAAGAGATACAATAGATTTCAATCTCCATTGTATCTCTTCTGTATTTATTTCACCTTTTCTAAGTCAAAACGGATATTCGCAATCCGCTTGAACTGCTGCTGAAACAGGCATGCTGTAAAAATAGTTTTCTCATTTATTCTTGAAATATTTTTACTTTCTCTTTTGCTTTTTTCGTATCATTAACTTTCGTGCAGTTACAATGACTTGGACAATCGGAACATCCACAGCTGCAAAACTTACCCGCTTTTATTTCCTTCACTCTTTTTCTCACTACAAAGAAGCTATAAACCCCTAGCAGTAGTACTATAATTAATGTTGGCCACATACTCATCATCCTTTCCTTAATTATTCATATCTGACTATTAATTCGATTTCATTAAAGGTTTGTAATAAAACTGCCAATCTGGAAAAACAGTACGGACACCAGATAAGCAACACTTAATTGAAATAGTATAGAGAATATCGTCCACTTTGTGGATTTTAATTCTCTCTTTACCACTGCGATGGTTGCCACACACGGAGTATATAGTAAACAAAATAGCATAAAAGAATAGGCATTAACCGCAGTAAAATTCTGACTTGATAGTGAAGATATCAAGCTATCCATTCCATCACGGGAACTGATATTTGCTATTCCATATAATACACTAAAACTAGATACTACAACTTCCTTGGCAGCTAATCCAGAGATTAGTGCCACAACAACTTGCCATAATCCAAGTCCCGCTGGTATTAAAATTGGACTGATAAACTTACCAAAGATTGCTCCAAAGCTCTGTGACATATCCTCTGTCATTCCTTGTGGTCCAAAGTTTAAGATAAACCAAATTACAATTGACGCAAGGAATATCGTTGTACCCGCTTTCGTTAAATAATCCTTCACTTTGTCCCATACATAGATAAAGATAGTTCTTTTATTTGGTGTTTTATACTCTGGTAACTCAATAAGTAATGGACTCATACTACCTTTATTCCCAAATTTGTTCATTACAAAGGCAGAAATTACTGCAATAACCAAACCAATCACATACATTGAAAATGCTGCTAACACTGCGTATCGTCCAAAAAACATTTGGGAAAATAACACGTAGATTGGAAGTCTTGCACTACAGGACATAAAAGGTGTAATCAATACGGTTCTTCTTCTATCCCTCATATCCTCCAAGGCTCTTGACGCCATAACTGCAGGAACGGTACAACCAAATCCAAGTATCATCGGGATAAAGGCTCTTCCCGATAACCCAAGTTTACCCATCAACCCATCCATCACATATGCAACTCTTGCCATATAGCCGCTATCCTCTAGGAAGGCTAATGCAAGAAATAGGATAAAGATATTTGGTAAGAAAGTAAGGATTCCACCAACACCAGCAATAATTCCATCGACTAATAACGAAGTTAGCATCTCACTTGTACCAATCGCTTCTAGTCCGTTAAGAACCATGTTGGAAAAACTTTCTAAACCAACTTCAAAATACCCTTTCAGAAAATCTCCAACTGTAAAGGTTAATAAAAATACCACTGCCATAATTCCTAAGAATACCGGCAAACCGAAAATTCGATGGGTAACCACTCGATCCACTTTATCTGTTAAGGCAGCCTTTTTGCTTTTATTTACTAGGCACTCCTCAATAATTTCATCAATAAAATCATACTTTTGGTGAATGATCTCTGCTTCGTAACTTTCGTCAGCAATCCCCGTTAAATCAACCGATACAAGATTCATTACCTCTTCATCGTGCTCTAATAATTTAAGGGCGTACCAACGATAGTTTTCACATTCAAAACCAACTTCTATCATACGATCAATGAGTATATCGATCTTATCCTCGATTTCATCGCTATAAACCATCGTAAGTTCCTGATGATGTTCATGAGCGTGGTGACTTTTTCTCTCTCCAATGTTTGGATGCTGATGTACAATGCAATTGTGACGGCACTTCTCTTTATGATGTGCTACCGTGTGCATTAGGATATCTAGACCAGTTCGTTTTCTTGCAGACACTGGGATACAAGGAATCCCTAGCATCTCAGGTAATCGATGCATATCAATCTCCATACCACGTTCTTCTACAATATCCATCATATTAAGTGCTAAGATTACTGGTTTTCCAAGTTCTATTAACTGTAACGTAAGATATAAATTTCTCTCCAGAGCAGAAGCATCTGCAACGTCTATAATGACATCCACCTCAGAATCTAAGATAAATTGTCTTGTCAGCTTCTCTTCCATTGTATAGGAAGTTAGACTATATATCCCAGGGAGGTCTACTAGCTTAAAACGATGATCATGGTATTTCATCGCTCCTTCTTTTTTTTCAACTGTAACTCCCGGCCAATTAGCCACCTTTAATTTCGATCCAGTATAGGCATTAAATAATGTGGTTTTTCCGCAGTTTGGATTTCCTACAAACCCAACTTTTAATTCCTGCTTTTCTCTGCGATTCTCTTCTTGAATCATGGTTTACATCCTTTCCGTCACAACTAATATGCTGTTTATGTTATTGTCTTAACTTTCCTCGATATGAATTGCTTCTGCGATCTTTCTTCCCACTGCAAGTCTTGTTCCACGTACATTGAAAATAACAGAGCCCCCACGTTTATTATTTAAAACCTCAATCTTCGTGCCATCGGTTAATCCAAGCGCTTTCAAACGAATTTCCGCTTCTTTTGCTAACTGAATGTTATGCACTGTATAGGTTTTTTTTGCCATCCCATCCACTAGTGTCATTTCGTTCACGTCCTTTTCTGTCATTCTTCTTTTATTGAGAATAATTATCATTTACAAATTCATTATATGAAGAATTTTAAGTTCTGTCAACGTTGTTTTTATAAAATACGCTATTTTTTTCACTTTTTCTATATAAATAAGCTTAGCCTCTCCCAGATTGCTATCTTAAGAGTGAAAACACTTTGTTTAGGCGAATACATTTCGCCTTACTAAACCTGTTGGGTACGCATCCCTCAAAGCGTTTTAACTTGTAGGTAATGGCAACGAAATTTCCACTAAATTAAAAAAAGACTGTCGCATATAGCAACAGTCGCAGACATTTAAAACTATGATTCGTTTGATTATGATAACATAATCTTAGAAAAACAGCTTTTGATTATGATAAATGTAACCTTAGGAAAATAACTTATTTTTAATCATAGAAAGTATCTTAATCTGGATTGACATAATAGAAAATCCACCTGCAATTCCAGTTAAGAATCTCCTCTTATTGGTTGATTCCTTAATTTTTGATTGCTGTATCGCCCAATCCGTAAACATAACCAAGGCTCCAGTAATGGAAAGCTTTTTATGATACCCGAATAGAAGATAACATGGTATTGCAATTAGATATCCTATAATAACGCCAGTGCAACGTGCGCATACCGGAAACTGATACCCATGATAAAAAAAACTTCTCTCCGGCTTCTGATGACATCCAGTGTACTCTCCAACTCTCATTAACTTTTTCCACATCTCATCATGTTTTTTACGTATGGAAATCTTCATATCCTCTCCTTGCTCTATCATCAAATAAAACTATTACTACTTCACTTTCTTTACGTTCTAAATTTTCTACCACAATGCTGGCAAACCCAGAATGTACGCCTTACGGTATGTGATTCCCCCATTCCGCATAAGCCGCATACCCAACCGATTGGTCCTAAAATTAGATAGCCACAGCAACCTTTCCCAAAACCGAATCCTTTTTGATTCGTTTCGGATTCTTCTACAATAACGCAACGATCATCTCCACAATTTGGGCATCTCATATCTATATCCTCCCGTACGAAAAGTAAACATATATTTATAAGCAGAGTTTAGCATACTTAGATTCGTCCTGCAATGAATCTGGAGAATTTTAATGGACTACTTTTCTATTTCTAATCAAACTCTCATTTCTTTACAAAAAAATACTAATATAAAGAAAAAAGCTGTTCTAAACAGATTTTAAGCAACTTATCGTCACAATTTCTCCTCTGTTTAAAACAGCCACACTTTACCTTAAATTAATTCTAATTTCTTTAATACGTTCTCAAACTTTGTTTGATCGATTGGTTTACCTGCATAAGCCACACAACCAAGATCGAAGGCTTTGGTAACATTTCTTCCTTCACTTAAAGCCGTAGTCATAATAATCTTTGCCTGTTTTTCTTCCGGAATCCCCTTTTCTTTTTCAAAATCACGGATTCCCTTTAACGCTTGATAACCATCCAACGCTGGCATCATGATATCAAGGCAAACTAAATCATATGGTTCATTTGATTCAAGCGCCATCGTAAAGGCATCTACTGCTTCCATCCCGTCTACGGTAATATCACATTCCCCGTATTGCGATAAAAATCGAAGCATAAACTTTCTACTTGCAAAATCATCTTCCGCTATTAGTATCTTCACTGTATCCTCTCCTCAAAATTATTACCTATTCCAAGGTTTACAATAATACCCGTTGTTGTAGGGAAAACGCAAAATTATATGAAAGCAGGTCTTCTTAAGAATATTCCTTCGTTTCATCGACTTATATGGATAAGATATCTACACTTTCCCTTGTAGTATAATGTCATTATACACCGTTTTTTGTTAATAATCTAGTCACTTTCCAAAAATTCTTAAAAAATGAGAATTTTAGACTATAATTCTTTTCTTTCCTATATAGCTTTTTTATGCTATGCTCTTTGTCTTACTTGGAGATAATGCGTATGATCAAGTTCGTGTATGCAGCTCCGATACTAGCTTACTGCGTGACATGGCCCACCACTTTAGAAGTGGGGGCTTCTCGGGCATATAGATAAAGGATTAAAAACTTTTATTCTTTCTTTCACTACCCTAAGAAATTCATTCATCTCCTCATCTGTTCCGATGCTAACTCTAAGATAGTTAGATATCCTTGGTTTGTTAAAGTATCTTACGTAAATATGTTCGTTTCTTAATGCTTCAAATAAGTCCTTCGCTGCGACTTTCTCATGAGTTATGAATAAGAAATTCGTTTTGGATTCTGGCATCTGAAAACCTACTTCACTTAGTTCACTTTTCACACGCTCTCTTGTTGCTATAATCTTATCAAGTGTTTCATAAAAATATTCCTTATCTTTTACTGCCTCTGCCCCACATACAATAGAAGGATAATTCATGGTATAAGAATTATATGATTCTTTTACATTCTTAAGAGCTGTGATGAGTTCTTTATTTGCCATCGCAAATCCAATTCGCATACCTGCCATTGACCTTGATTTAGAAAAGGTCTGTACCACGACCAAATTATCATATTTTTTTAATAACGGCAGTGCACTTTGGCCGCCAAAATCTACATATGCCTCATCTACGATAACAATCACATCCTGATTATTGGCAACGATATCCTCAATTACACTAATATCTTCAAAGATGGAGGTTGGAGCATTTGGATTCGCTATTACGATACCTCCATTTTCTTTGTAATAATCTTCTTTTCTTATGTGAAAGTTCTCATCTAATGCTGGCCTTTCATAAGGGATTTTATATAAATTCGCCCATACATCATAAAATGAATAGGTAATGTCGGGAAATAATATCGGTTTTTCGGAGTTAAAAAAGGTCAAGAACGACATTGCAAGCACATCGTCAGAACCTACTCCTACAAAGATTTGATCTTTATCAAGGTCATAAAATTTCGCCAGCTCTTCCACGAGAACGGTAGCTTCTGTATCTGGATATAGTCGAAGCATCTCAGATTGATGTTTTAAAGCATCTTCGATATTCTTTGTTGGTGGATAAGGGTTTTCGTTCGTATTTAACTTTATTTTATTCAAATCTTTTGGCTGCTCACCTGCCACATAAGGTGTAACCTGTCTTAAATTCTTTTCCCATGCTCTCATGATTTTCCTCATTTCCGTGCTGCTAATTTACCCTCTGTTCCTGCATTTACTTTCTACGCATCTATACTTGTTCTAAGGATAGGAGTGCGTGTCACATAATAATTTTGAATACATTTTTAACTAATAATCCCGCATTCATAACATACCAGTTAGTTAGTAATTCCATACTCCTTCGCTAACTGCTCAAAATGAGGTAAGGCACGTTTTATCATATCAAAATTCACACAATACGCTAGGCGAAAATACCCTGGACATCCAAAAGAAAATCCAGGTACAATCAATATATTATGTGCCTTTGCTTTTTCTACAAATGCCTTATCATCCACTTCTAAGGCTTTTACAAATAAATAAAATGCCCCTTCTGGCTTAATACATTCATAACCATAAGACAATAAACTCTGATATAAAAGCTCTCTATTTCTATTGTAGATTTCTACATCAACTTCTGCATCCAAACAGCGAGACACGGCACGTTGTATGAGGGATGGGGCATTCACAAAACCAAGAATTCGGGTAGCTACGTTTGCTGCTGCCTTAATATCATTAGCATCATCAAGTTCATCTGGCAAAACAAGATAACCAATTCTATCTCCTGGAAGTGATAAGGATTTACTAAATGAATACCCAATAATCGTATTCTTATAATATTTTGTAAGATAAGGAACCTCTACCCCATCATAAACAAGCTCACGATAAGGTTCATCTGAAATCAAATAGATCGAAGTTTTATATTCTTCCTGCTTTTCCTCTAAGATACTAGCTAATTTTTTAATGGTCTCCTCGGAATATACAACACCGGTCGGATTGTTCGGAGTATTTACAATCACTGCTTTTGTCTTAGCTGTTATTTTATCCTTAAATTCCTCTAAATTCGGCTGAAAATCTATTGTATTCGGAGATACTACCACAAGGCTAGCATCAAAATTACTAACGTAGTTACGGTACTCACCAAAAAATGGAGCAAATACGATGACTTCATCAGATGGATTTAACAGAGTCTTAAAGATAACATTTAATCCACCTGCTGCACCAACCGTCATCACGATATTTTCGTGACAGAACTTGGTGTCAAACTTCTGATTGATATGATTTGCAACCTTTTCACGGACGTCTTCATAACCTGAATTATTTGGATATCCATGAATAAAATTCTGATTTTCTTCATTCAGTACTTCAATGATTGCTTCTTTGACTCTTTCCGGTGGCTCTACGCTTGGATTTCCTAAGCTAAAATCATATACATTCTCAGGTCCATATTTAGCTGCCATCTTTTTTCCTTCTTCAAACATCGCACGGATTACCGAGCTGTTTTTCACCAAATTTGCCATTTTACTTGATATCATCTCTTATCCTCCAATCCTAAATATAGTACATATCATTATAAATCATACTTCACATATTGATAAGTTGATATACTGAAAGGTTGAAAGAAATAATAATTCTTTCAACCTCACTTTATTTTTACTACCCCAATCGTATGTTCATATAATCAATTACCATATCAACACACTTTTCGAATCCTAATTTACTACTATTCAAACACAAGTCATAATTCTCAGCGCTCTTCCAGTCCCTGCCTGTGTAATATTTATAATACTCTGCACGGTGTTTGTCAATCGAAGTTATTTTCCTTGAAGCTTCTTCTTTTGAAAGACCGTCTAATTCCATGACAGTTTTAACACAGTCGTCAAATGGGGCATGTACAAATACCTTAATGACATGATCTGCATCCTTTAATACATAATCTGCACAACGGCCAACCATAATACAAGAAGTTTCATTCGCTAACTCCCTAATTACCTTCGCTTGATAATTAAATAAGTTATCATTCGATACAAAGTCGTCGGAATCTGGTGGAATTAATTCACCCCTATATTCCTTCCTAGCAATTCGAAATAGTAAGCTTTTCTTTACGGTCTCGTCTGCCTTCACAAACAATCCTTCATTGATACCGCTCTTATCTGATGCTAGTCTCATAAGCTCACGATCATAATAATGAACTTTTAGGCGTTCCGCTAACATCTTTCCAATCGTTCTACCACCACTTCCGTAACCGCGCGCAATTGTAATTACAAATTTTTCACTCATAATATATTTCCTCCCTTCCGTACTACTTCCTTGTCTTGCTTACAAGACAATACCTATGTCAAGTTTGTGTGCAGCGCAGCCACAAACTTACTGAGTGAAAGATTTATCTTTCACTCTTAATAACATGTTTGCTTCGTAGGCCTTTTACGCTTCTCCAAGGTAAGCTTTTTTAACAGAGTCATTATTCATCATCTCATTCGCATCTCCAGATAGAACAATTTTACCAGTTTCCAGTACATAAGCTCTATTTGCAATAGAAAGAGCTTTTTTCGCATTCTGTTCTACCAATAACACCGTAGTTCCGTTCTTACTTATCTCTTGTATGATACGAAATATTTCTGAAACAAATAAAGGGGACAATCCCATGGAAGGTTCATCTAATAACATAATCTTTGGCTTTGACATGAGTGCACGCCCCATAGCAAGCATCTGTTGCTCCCCTCCGGATAAGGTTCCCGCAATTTGCTTTTTACGCTCTGCAAGCCTTGGAAAACGCTTATAAACTTCTGTCAATGTCTGCGTGATCTCTGCATTATCTTTTCTGCTATAAGCACCCATCATAAGATTTTCAAATACTGTAAGCTCCGCAAAAATTCTACGTCCTTCCGGTACATGTGCCATACCAAGCGAAACAATCTTATGCGCTGGTGTTTTTAATAAATTGTGTCCTTCAAAATCGATACTGCCATGTTTGGGAGCTACTAGACCAGTAATCGTATGTAGGATTGTGGTCTTACCAGCTCCGTTGGCACCAATCAAAGCAATAACTTCTCCTTCATTTACCGTGAAGGAGATACCCTTGATTGCCCCAATTACTCCATAATATACATCTAAATCTTTTATTGTTAACATCGCCATATTAGCACCTATTCCTTTCTATCATTCGCCAAGATATGCAGTAATAACTTCAGGGTTATTTAAAACCTCAGACGGTGTTCCCTTTGCTAATTCCATACCGAAGTTTAGTACCAGTATCTCCTCACAGATTCCTGTAACAAGTTTCATATCGTGCTCAATTAAAAGGATAGTTATTTTATAACGGTCTCTTACTAAACGAATTGTTTGCATCAGCTCTTCTGTTTCATTCGGATTCATGCCTGCTGCTGGTTCATCAAGAAGCAGTAGCTTAGGATTTGTAGCTAGGGCTCTCGCAATTTCTAGTTTACGCTGTTTACCATAAGGAAGATTAGAAGCTAAGACATCCGCTTGCTTATCAAGGTCAAATACCTCAAGGATCTCAAGTGCCATCTTATCCATTTCCTTTTCTTTTTTCCAATAGGAAGGAAGCTTAAACAAGGCCTCGAATAAGGAGTAGTGAACCTGATTGTGTAAGGCCACCTTTACATTATCAAGCACTGTCATCTTTTTAAACAATCGTATATTTTGAAATGTTCTTGCGATTCCGGCTTGATTAATTTGAGCTGGTTTCTTTCCATTTAATCTTATACCTTCTAACATAATACTACCATCTGTTGGCTGATATACTCCAGTTAATAAATTAAATAATGTTGTTTTACCAGCACCATTTGGTCCGATTAACCCATATAGTTGACCTTCCTTGATAGAAAAATTTACTTGATCTACCGCTCTTAAGCCACCAAAGGAGATACCTAAATTCTTTACTTCTAATAATGCCATCTTAGTGCTCTCCTTTCTGTAATTTTTTTGCTTTTATTTTCTCAAACGGTACTATTTTTCTAATGATACCCTTTAGCTTTTCTTTCATTTCTCCAGAATTAAGAATCATAATAAGGATCAATGCAAGCGCATACGTAAGCATACGGTAATCACCAAACTCACGGAATTTTTCCGGAAGGTAGGTTAAAAGAATCGTTGCAACGATAGTGCCCGGAATATTTCCCATACCACCAAGTACAACAAATATTAGAATATCAATGGATTTATTATAATCAAAATTATTAGGTCGTAATACGGTGTAGGTATGCGCATATAATGCACCGGCAATTCCAGCAAAAAAAGCTGCAATTGTAAAAGCCAGAATCTTAAACTTTGTAACTGGAATTCCCATCGCCTCAGCTGCTACATAATTCTCACGAACCGATAGAATTGCTCTACCATGTCTTGATTTCTTTAAGTTAACTGCTGCCAGTATTGTAAGGATACCAAAGATATATATCCATGTATAATTCGCATAATCCGGAATCTTTGATAATCCCATAGCACCACCAGTAATTGACATGGTATTGATGATAGAGCGAATAATTTCTGTAAATGCCAGAGTAACAATTGCAAGATAATCACCACGTAAGCGAAGTACTGGTATCCCAGTAATCACCCCAAATAATGCAGCCATAATACCACCGATGAAAAGTGCTATAATAAAGGATAAAAATCCTGGAAGTCCTACCGCCTGCGTAGTAAAGATTGCACTGGAATAAGCTCCTATGGCCATAAATCCAGCATGACCAAGTGACAATTCTCCTAATAAGCCTACCGTTATACTTAAGGATACCGCTAGAATAATGTTAATTCCAATTCTAGGTATTAGAGAGGTCATTTGACGACTTAATATATTTCCCTCCATCATGTAATAAACAGCGATATAACCAAGGATAATCGCAACAAAGGCGATCACCGCATTCATCAGATTCCTTCTATTCTTATTCTTCTCCATACCGTTCACCTACACCTTCTCAATTCTATTCTTGCCAAGTAACCCAGATGGTTTTATAAGTAAGACAAGTACAAGAATACCAAATACGATAGCATCTGCAAGTTCTGTTGAGATATATGCTTTACTTAAGCTTTCAATCACTCCTAATAAAAGTCCACCAAGCATAGCTCCTGGAATACTACCAATACCTCCAAATACTGCCGCAACGAACGCTTTAATACCCGGCAAGGTTCCAAGCGTTGGTCTTAAGGATGGGTACTGACTAATAAAAAGGATACCAGCGATCGCTGCAAGCATGGACCCGATCGCAAACGTAATCGATATGGTTCGATTCACGTTAATTCCC
>NZ_DAMADT010000008.1:112830-154029 GCF_031997925.1 Lachnoclostridium sp.
GTTTATCTTCCGATACTGCTCTCATTGCACTACCGATCTTCGTATACTTGACAAATAGTGTTAATAAGATCATGCATACTGTAGTGACTATAAAGGTTACTATCGTAATACCAGAGATGGTTATTTTTCCGATATGTAAAGCAGGTACCTCAATAAAAGTAGAAAAAGGAATTGGGGTCGCTTTAAATATCAAAAGAGCTACACTTTGTAATAAGTAACTAACACCGATAGCAGTAATTAAAACCGCTAAGGATGGAGCCTTACGTAGTGGTTTGTATGCCACTTTTTCAATGGTAATACCAAGTATGGTACATACTAACATGGTAAATATAACCGCTACTACTGGAGGCAGGCTAAGTTTTTCTATAAATATATATAAAGAATATGCTCCCACCATGATAATGTCACCGTGAGCGAAATTAATCATCTTTGCAATACCATATACCATGGTATAGCCGATTGCTATTAAAGCAAATATACTACCGGATCTTAGTCCATTAATCAATTGTTCCACAAACTCCATACTTTCACCTCATCTAAAAGCAAAACATTTCCGAAACAGCACCGTTTACTGATTCGGAAATGTAATTCTGCCACATTGCTACATCAAGTCGTTTGACCTACAATTACTGTCTTGAAGTGTAATTTCCATCCTTTATTTCGATGTATTTTGCACCTTTATTTGGCTCACCATCTGCGGTAAAGGATACACTACCTGTAAGACCATCTACTGTAATTTGCGTCATTGCTAAAATCATATCTTTGCTTTCTACAGAAGAAGCCTTTTCCATAGCTGCTTTTATTACATATACAGTATCATAGCCATCTGCTGCAAACTGATCTGGTACAGCACCGTATTTTGTCTGATAAGCCTCTACAAATTTCTTAATAGCAGGAGCTTCATCACTCGCAAAGAATGGGCTTAAGAAGATTGCACCTTCAAGAACAGCTGGGTCCTTAACTTGAGATAACACACCATCCCAACCATCGCTTCCAAGGAATGGGAGGTTCATACCAAGATCACTTGCCTGCTGTGTAATGTATGCTGCATCATTATAATAAGCAGGTACAAAGATTACTTCCGCATCCGTTGCTTTAATCTTTGTTAATTGAGTATTAAAATCAATCGCACCCTTTGTAAAGGCTTCGGCGGCAACAATAGTACCACCATTTACAGCTACCTGCTCGGAAAATGCATTCATAACACCGGTACTGTATTCATCCGAGCTGTTATAAATAATAGCAATTTTTTCGTAGCCTAATTCCCTTGCAAGATTTGCAAGGGTTACTCCCTGCATTGGATCTGTAAAACATAAGCGGAATGCATTCTCATATTCCGTACATTCCGCTGCAGATCCAGAAGGGGTTAACTGAAGAATTCCTGCTTCAAAAGTATCCTTCGTAATTGCAAGACAAGAGCCAGAAGTTACGGCACCAAGGATTGCTTGTGCTCCCCAATCCATTACTGTATTAAACGCGGTAACTGCGACATCAGGAGTTGCTTGATCATCTGCGAAATTCATCTCTAACATATAGTTCTTATCGCCAACAGTTACTCCACCTGCATCGTTAATTTCTTTGATTGCTATCGTAGCACCATTCTTAACCGAGTTTCCATAAGATGCTGCATCTCCGGTCAATGGCCCAATACCACCGATTTTAAAAGTAGCTGCTCCACTACCATTTTCATTTCCTGTTGTAGATCCACCATCCTTGGTACCGCAACCAACCAAAGATGCCGCCATAGCTGCCACAAGACCTAAGCTTGCTAACTTTTTAAGACTTTTCTTCATAATTTTATCCCCTTTTCTTTTCATGTCGTTACAAATCCTCATCCCAATAGAAATTGCAGAATGTTTCTTTTAAGAAATTATTTCACTTAAAAGATACTATTTTTATTTCTCCTCTGTACCACTTTAATACTTATAAACGTCAATATGTTAAAGCGTCATGGTTGAAAAAGAAGACGCCGTAAGACGCCTTTTTATGTCACTATAATACTCTTGAGCTAATTGTTTGTCAAGTCCCCACCGCATTTATCACAATATTCCAATCCTTCTAACGTAATTCCTCCACAGTCCGGACAAATAATTTTTTCCGGCATAATCTCCATCTCAATGATCTCATACTCACAGTCCTTTGTATTTCCCTGAGAAACGGAAGGGTTGTTATTCACAGTCGTTACCTTTGGTACGGTTACGGTTTTTGTCTCCTCAGGCGCTGTATTCTTACGTTCTAACTCAGCGATGT
Organism: Lachnoclostridium sp.; assembly: GCF_031997925.1. Classification (NCBI taxonomy): domain Bacteria; kingdom Bacillati; phylum Bacillota; class Clostridia; order Lachnospirales; family Lachnospiraceae; genus Lachnoclostridium; species Lachnoclostridium sp. The sequence continues at coordinate 115,081 of NZ_DAMADT010000008.1, forward strand.
CTACCTTTTTCTTTGGGAATACACGAAGCAGCTTATTCATTAACGTCATATACTCGCATCCTTTTCTTTCATCTAGCACAATTATAGTATGGATGTGACTTCTTCGCAAGTAAATTATACCGTGAGACGCAAGCTTTCAAATGCGCCATAAATATCAAGAATTCCATAACCAAATTGTTTGTTTGGGTACTCCGTACCTATTCTTTTTGCTCCCCTTATCATTAGAGTTTTAATATTCGTCGTATTAAAATTAAAGCTGTTTTCTCTAACGATAGCCCACTCCAATAAAAGTGCCGCTGCACCTGCTGTATGAGCTGCTGCAATACTTGTTCCACTCTTAATAGAAAAGGTATTCCCAGGTGCAGGGCCATAGATATTCACTCCTGGTGCTGCAATATCAGGTTTCACATTCCCTCTTCTTGTATAACCACGCCCAGAATTAATATAGATACTGTTATTAACATGATTGCATGCCGCTACCGTAATAGGTCTCATAGTATTCCCAGGATCCGTGATTGTAATATCAGGGTTTGGTTGTATAAAATATGTATTGGAAGTCAAAAATTTCTTGATTGGTAACCAAAGATCAAATTCATTATTAAAAGACTGTTCCCGAAAAACCCGGATTTTCCATATCCCTGGCGTTGGGCTTTCGAATCGAATAATAACTGATTCGTCACCGGTTCGTCGTTCTATTACTCGATAATCAACATAAATAACCGTAGGCTCAAATAGAAAGGAAATCACCCGATTGTTATTAACCCTTGGTGGAATCCTATTGATATACTCTCCGCTCGGTGAAATAAAACCAATAGAGTAAATGCTAGGTGCCCTGACCCAAAATTCTAATGTAAAACCTTTTTCTCCCTCTCCTACGTTAATTTCCGCATCTACATAATCCTCTGTTTGAGGGACAATCCCACGGTAATGTCCTCCACTATTTCCCTCGTTACCAGTCGGGAGTACAACACAGAAACCAGTATTGTCGGATAAATTCTCCAAATACTCATCCCAGATCCCGCTGCCATCATGTCCTCCGGAATTTGTTCCAACCCCAATACAAATAACAAGTGGCTTTTTAAGCTCAATTGCTAAATCAAGCAGATACTTTGTACCCATTACAAGATCTGTTTCTTGAAAGCACTCCACATCATCACGGATATAGTAAAAATCCCTTAAATATTTTTTTGCTTGTTTTAACTTTACCATTACAATATCCGCCAGAGGAGCTGCTCCGGTAAAGTCATTTTTAATATCAATATTACCAGCTGCTATCCCTGCTATGAATGTACCATGACCATTCGTATCGGTAGAAGGTACAACAGATAACGGATCATCACTTTTTAGTGCCTCATTTATTTGTTCCCTCGTATACTCGGTCCCATAATAATATCCCTTTGGTGGTGTTCCCGTTTGTATGGTCTGGTCCCATATACGTACCACGCGTGAGGTGTTATCTGCATTCTTAAAAATCTCATGTTGATAATCAATTCCTGTGTCAATAAACCCAACGATAACATCCCTTCCCAATAAATTCAGAAATGGCTGTCTACGAACATTATGAACACCTATATACTCCATATTAGTTTCGTCCATCAACCCATAACACTTAGGAAAAGAACTGTAATAAAAATTGTACTTTTGTATATCTGAAAAATCAGCAATTGGCTGATGGACTATTGTATATCTTGGATTCACAACTTGTATACAGTCAGCTCCATAAAATGTCATCATTTCAGCTATTGATCCACGTACCAGAGCAAAGGAATCTATCACATTCTCAGAGAGAATGGCTTCTTTACATTGGGAATTAAAATCAGAATCACCATTCATTCTATCACCACATAGTTTCATTTCTATAATCTATGCGCTGTAGCCTAGCCGTAATCATATTTCTATTTTTTTACATGAATATAATTATTTACTTACTAATTACCCAAAAAGGCCCATTTTCAGCTGCCCAAGCTTTTGCCTCATTCACTATAAGGGATGCCTCAAAGGACTCGTTCGTTAATTCTTTACTATTCGGGTCTGCGACCAAAATCTTTCCGTCCTCTGTAATGCCTCGAAGAACAATGAAGTGCCCACTTTTTGTAAAAGTTCCCTTTCCCATTAAAGCAATAATCAAATTGCCAGAAGATAACGCACTCTTTATTTTATCAGCTGCATCCGGTGTATTTTCAACCCCTTCTACCTTAAGTCCAAAGGCTTTTGCTGCATCCGGAATTAATCCATGAATCGAACCACTACCAGAATACCAATAACCGCGATCATAGGCCCATTTACACATTTGCTCAGGATCAATGTTAACGTTAGTAAAGGCTGATATTACCATTGCAAGCGAAGTAGGTCCACAACCATATTCTGCTATGGTATCGGAACCACCATAAAACTTTTGCCCCCACCTTGGGTCTGTTTGCATATAATAAGTTAAGTCGACTGCCCCGCTACTACTCAAAGACTCTCCTGTTTGTGCTTCGGACAAGTTCGCTATAAATGCCTCTTGACTTAATTTATTAGAAGCAGAATTCTCATTCCCTCCCTTGGAATCTTCAGAACTCGAGGAATTTCCTCCCGCATCTCCTTCTGGTATACCAGCATTGTCTAATGCCCCTTCCTTATTACCATTGTTTTGGTTAGCGTCACTAGAAGGATCACCGTTATTTTGATTTCGGTTTCCTGAATTGTCTATCGCATCATCTTTGTTTGAGCCTGATTGATCATCCTTCTTAGAATTTGATTGATTGTCCCCATTTTGTGATGCCTCATCCTCTTTTCCTGAGGAAGTATTCTGGCCCTCTGTCTCTGGTACCTCTGTTATTTCAGGGGTAGCTTCCGGAGTGATTGTTATCCCATTTTCCTTGTTTGGCTTCGTTCCTGCCTCAACACTTCCGTTTCTTGTAATCTTTATTCCTGCATATAATCCAATGAGAATTATTAAACACAAAAGCTCAACCGCTATTATGCGGTTAAGCTTTGCTCCCTTACTAATCTTCTTCACTTTCATCACTGGCCCCTTCTCCTAGAGTCTTATCCTTTTTGCGTTAGCATAGGTGTCCTAACACTACCACGCATTTCTATCATTGGAGCTCCCTTTTTCTCAATATAATCTCTTGTGATTGTAACACGACCTATACTGTCATCCTTTGGTATCTCATACATGATATCTAACATAAACTCTTCTATAATGGCACGAAGTGCACGTGCACCAGTTTTTTTCTCCATTGCCTTCTCTGCAATTGCTTCTAGTGCACTCTGATCAAAATTCAGATCAACCTCATCGAGTGCTAATAATTTCTTATATTGTTTTAATATTGCGTTCTTAGGCTCAATTAATATCTTAGTTAGCATATCTTTTGTTAGAGATTCTAAAGAATAAACAACCGGAAGTCTTCCTAGAAATTCAGGAATCATTCCAAACTCACGTAAGTCATCCACAGATACTTTTTGAAATAAGTTTGGATCATCATCATATTTATCTTTCAAATCAGCCGAAAAACCGATGGATGATTGTTTGTTCAAACGCGCTTTGATAATCTTATCTAGATCTGGGAATGCTCCCCCACAGATAAACAGAATATTTTTTGTATTAATTGTAGTGAGTGGAACCATTGCGTTCTTACTGGTGGCTCCAACTGGAACTTCTACTTCACTACCTTCTAACAACTTTAATAATCCCTGTTGTACAGACTCTCCACTTACATCACGATTATTTGTACTCTTTTTCTTCGCTATCTTATCAATTTCATCGATAAAGACAATTCCTTGCTCTGCTTTTTCTACATCATTATCAGCAGCCGCTAATAATTTACTAAGAACACTCTCAACGTCATCTCCAATATAACCAGCTTCCGTTAAGGAAGTAGCATCCGTAATTGCTAGCGGTACATTAAGTATTCTAGCTAGTGTCTTTACTAAATAAGTTTTTCCGCTACCAGTTGGTCCAATCATTAACATATTGGATTTTTCTATTTCTACATCCTCCATCAAAGGATTGCCGGTATCTTTTTGCTTCGCCACACGTTTATAATGATTATATACAGCAACAGAGATTACCTTTTTTGCATGGTTTTGTCCTATAACAAATTCATCCAACGATGCCTTAATAATATGAGGGGCAGGGAGTTTTTTAATATCGATTACTTTTTCCTTTTCATTTTCCTTGTCCTCTGTTTTTTTCGCTGGTTCTTCTGCTTTTTTCTTAATTTTCTGACGGTTTGGGATATCCTGTTGCATCATAAATCCCATCATCGCAGGATTTAATGCAGACATATCCATATAAGGATTATTACCATTGTTCATTGTATCAAAGGTCTTTTGCATACAGCTTTGACAGATACAGATATTCCCTGGTATGTTAATCATCTTCCCAGCTTTACTTTCTGGTCTTCTACAAATATAACAAATTTCTTCATATTTATTTTTTTTATTATCCTCGTTATGATCGAGGTCATTATCCTTTTTATTTTCATCACTCATGGATAGTTCTCCTTCCAATCTTACAGCCTAGGATGTCTAGTATCAACAAAAGAAAGCATCTAATATGGTCATTATAGCGTAATCCTTGGTATTAGACAATAGGTACTAAAACACTTGAATACATGCCCTCTCAGTAACCGGAAGAATGAAAATGAAATTCCAATGGATTTCATTTTTATTCTTCCATTGTGAAGTTTTAGAATTTCTTAGGTGGCGTCTTTTGGCACCTTAGAAATTCTCTTCACAATTCACACTTAACTCTTTTTCATAAACTCAGTTTGACACTTTGGACAACGAACCATAATCTTACCTTTTCCTCTTGGTACACGAATCTTTTGCTTACACTGAGGACAAGAGTAAATATGGTGAGTCTTGCTTTGACTTTTTCGATATTTTATTTTACTAATATAATACTTTATTTTATCTACTTGTTTTGTGTAAAATAGATTTTCTTTATATCTTTGCTGATGATTTCTTGAAAATACACGAAATGTACTATAAATAATTAAAATTAGTGCTAATGTGTAAAATACCTGTGGTAACACAAACCAAGATAATAGCAAAAAGACCATGGCTATCACAGACATTGCTCGCGAAAACGCGTCCGAACCATACCTTCCCACCATAAACCTAGCAAATGACTCTCTCCATCTCATACTCTTACCTCCAATTTTTTATCTATATGCTTACAAAAACGCTCCCAACCCCTTAGGTGGGAGATGAATTGTGCGTAGCAATTCCCGAATTGCTTTACCCAGTTATTTGATATGATGTTCTTTATTGTAGACCTTAAAACTCAAACATTCAAATTAAATTTTCGTTAAATCATCTTAATTAATATTAAAAAAAGGATACTGTAACATTCTATGCTACAATATCCTTCCTTACACTAGCGTATTCATGCTTAATAGGCATTTTTATTTATAAATCCTTTAAATACGGTTAAGAATAATATCTTAACGTCAAGACCAAGCGTCCAGTTTTCTATATAATATAAATCACATTCAATACGTTTCCTAATTGAAGTATCTCCACGAAATCCATTGATTTGAGCCCAACCGGTAAGACCTGGGCGGACTTGATGCTTAATCATATAGCGAGGAACTTCCTCCTTAAACTTCTCCACAAAGTAAGGGCGTTCTGGTCTAGGACCAATCAAACTCATATCTCCACGCAAAACGTTAAAGAGCTGTGGTAATTCATCAATACTTGTTTTTCGAATAAAACGGCCAATCGAAGTCACTCTGGTATCATTTGCTGTTGTCCATGCCTTCTTTTCACTCTTCTCAGATTGTACGACCATCGAACGGAACTTGTACATCTTAAATTCCTTATTGTGAAGACCTACACGTACTTGAGAGTAGATAATAGGGCCCGGGGAAGTAAACTTAATTATCAGAGCAACGATAGCCATTGGTATTGAGAACAAGATAAGAGCAACAACGACCCCAAAGACATCTACCAACCGCTTCACAATACCATTAAATGAATTATTTAAAGGAACATTACGTATATTAATCACTGGTAGACCATTCAGATCTTCCATTACAGGTATTGTTGGAATTATATTGTGATAATCAGGAACAAACTTCGTATGAGCTCCCGCTTTTTCACAGACTCCTACTAGGTACTCTAATTTTGCATATTCGTTTATACTAAGAGTTACTGCAATCTCATCCAAATCATTTTGATCAAGAATCGTCTGCAACTCATCGGTTGTACCTATTACTTTCACCTTTTTATAGGTAGTACCTACCTCCATGGTATCGTCAAGAATACCATAGATGTGATAACCCCAATCCGGGTTTCCAGTAAGTCGATCAATATACCCTTCTGCAGCACGGCTATACCCAACGATAAGTATATGCTTTTGATTAAATCCCTTCTTTCTCATTTCACTAAGAATTTTCGCTAGGATTAATCGAAATAATGCTCCATATAAAACACTTACCGTCATAAAGGTAGCAGAGAATTTACGAGATACATCCAACTCCTTTGTTAAATATAGTATCGATATAAATACTAAAATACCAAGGAAATTCGCCTTCACTAAATTCCATACCATAATACGTTTGCTATGGCTTCGTTGAGGCTTGTACATATTACAAGAAGAATATATTATTAAATATGCTGGAACTAAGATATAGAGATAAGGCAATAATTTATATAACTTATAAAATTGTTCACCATCCTCTAACTCAAAGAAAGGCATTCCTATTAGTAAACGGAATCGTAAGTAATAGGCGGATATATAAGCCAAAATAATTAAGATCCCATCTATAATTATATGAATTCGGTTTAATATTTTCTGATTATCCTTTATCATTCATTACCTCATTTCTGCGCAGCTCATTGTCTTGCTTGTAAGACAATGAATATCATCAAGTTAGTGGATGCGATGCAGATACAAACTTGATGAGTGATAGATTGAAAAATCTTTTTTTCTTTGCTCTTTAAATGAATCCAATCATCACATTGTTTATAAGAAAAGATAGAATACTGCCATATGTGTCATATTTAAAATAATTGAAATTTATGGCAAAATTATTGCAGTATGTTTAAGAATTTCTTACTACTACAATAATTATGCAACCAGTAAGTACTTTACTGATTATATCAAATAATTTACAATTATACAGATTTTTAAACATTTCTTCACATTATATTCACAAACTATTGATACTATGGAACAAAGAAATCCAAAACAGCTACTGCTGTTACGTCAGATTTCAATTATAGACACTTTTATTAAATATGCAAGTATTATTTTATTTATAAAGGAGCAATGCGATATGACAGAGAATAATTCTAATTTTAGTAATTCAAATGATAATCAACTTAATAATTCAAATGATAACGTATCTGGTAATTTAAATGATAATCAACAAAAACCGCAAAATACCTACAGCTTCTGGGCGGAGCAAATTGGACAAAATCAAAGTGCCTCTAGTTTCTCTTCTCAGAATAAAGAAACAAACAATAACAATGCCAATGAACAAACACTAAACTCTCACATTTATAGCGCTAACCAAGGAAGCCAAAATTTTTATAATGTACCTCCTGCAAATGATAACCCTCCAAAAAAGAAAGGATCTAAAGTAGGGAAAGCTACAGGTTTTCTTCTAAAAGCGGTATCCTTTGGTGTCATTGCTTCCTTAACTTTCCTTGGCTGCAATGCTTTATATCGTAATTATGAAGGTTCTGATTCTCAAGGAAGAACTTCATTAAATAGTAATGGATTATTTCTAGAGCCTGCTAGCAAAGACAATAAGCTTGCTTCCACAACTGTCTCTCAAGACGTCACCATACAAAGTACCGACGTTTCCGATATTGTAGAACAAACTATGCCTGCTACTGTAGCGATTACCAGTACTATGAATCAAAACTTTAATATTTGGGGACAGAATTATGGTCAAGAAGTAAGTGGAGGAGGTTCCGGTATTATTATTGGAAAAACCGACAAAGAATTACTTATTGCAACGAACAATCACGTAGTAGCTGATGCAACCAAGATTCTTGTAACTTTTATTGATGATTCCACTGCAGAGGCAACCATCAAGGGGCGTAACTCCTCTGCTGACCTTGCTGTTATTTCTATCGATGTAAGTAAATTAGGGAAAGATACACTCGATAAAATAAAAGTTGCTAAGCTTGGTAATTCTGATGATATTAAGGTAGGTCAGATGGCGATTGCAATCGGTAACGCACTTGGTTATGGTCAGACAGTAACTGTTGGTTATATCAGTGCCAAAGAGCGTGAGATTACCGTTGATAATGGTAACAAATTAGAAGTTCTCCAGACTGATGCAGCAATTAACCCAGGTAACAGCGGTGGTGCCTTAATTAATATAAAAGGTGAAGTTATCGGTATCAATTCCGCAAAACTTGCTAGCGCAGAAGTAGAAGGAATGGGTTATGCAATCCCAATTTCAAAAGCATCCCCAATCGTCGATGAGTTAATGAACCGTGAAGTTCTTACTGACAATGAAAAAGGATACCTTGGTGTTTACCCAAAAGATGTAAATGCAGAATATGCACAGGCCTACAATTGGCCAGTTGGAGCCTATGTCTACCAATTAGTAGAAGGTGGTGCTGCAGAAAAAGCAGGCATCTATCAAGGTGATATCATTACTTCGGTGAATGGAGCAACCGTAAAAACAGGTGATGAATTAAGAGAAGCGGTAACCTCTTATCGATATGGTACGACAGTAAAGGTAACATTAATGCGTTTAATAGATGGAGAATATAAAGAAATGACTGTTGATGTAGTTCTTCAGGCAAATACGACTGACAAAAAAACAAATACTCCAACAGAGGCTCCAGCAGAGACTCCAGCGGATGATAACAAACAAGTTCCTGAGATTACAGTAGTACCACAACCATAGCTCTAAATATTATTAAAATCTTAGATAGAGAGTATTTGATAAATCATTATTCTAAAGTAGTTGATAAATTTTTATTCTAAGGTAGTGGATAAATCTTTATTCTAAAGTAGTTGATAAATCTCTATTCTAAAGTAGTCGATAAATCTTTATTCTAAAGTAGTCGATAAATTTAAACAATGAGAATTTGTTAATTAATAGTTATAGAAAAAGACCGAAGGATTAATACGATTATGTTATATTCATATCGTAAAATCTTCGGTCTTTTTATTCATGAAAAGAAAAGTTCACAAAGCGTACCTTTTCTTATTATATAATAAAACTTATTTTATTATATAACTTATTTCTTCTTATAAGCTCTTTTTACCACTTGTTCAATACGATCAGCAACTTTTATTGAAGCTGCCCCTGTTTCTTTTACCTCAAGCTCCGACAAAAAACGTTTCACTTTCTCTTGTTCTGAATCCTCGTAAAATCTAATCTTATCGTTTAATTCATCTTCCGTATAAGCGATTGGAAACGGAAGTGTAGGAAAGTCAAAATAAAAACCTCTCTCTTTCATATAGTTTTTGTAATCTTTCGCATATAAAAAGACAGGACGATTCATCAAGGAAAATTCAAACATGGTATTCGAATAATCTGTAATTAATACATCTGCAATCAACATCAGTTCATACATATCTTTGTAGGAACTAGCATCAATACGGTTACCTAATTTCTTTAACTGTGTACTTTGCTCTCTAACCAGTGGATGAAGGCGTTCCATTGCAATGAACTCTCCACCAAATCTCTTCGATAACTCACTACAGAGAACATCATAATGAAGTTCGTATACCGATAAATCCTCTGAACTTCGATAGGTTGGTGCATACAATACAATCTTTTTCGTCTTATCAATACCTAATCTTGATTTGATCTGATTCTTTAAGTTATCATTTGTGGAAAGTAAAAGATCCATTCGAGGGCTTCCCCACTCTGCTATTTCACCAGTAAACCAAAATGCTCTTCGATACATCTTGGTACAATAAGTACTGTTAGATACATACAAATCCGTCATCAAAGAATCCTTTTTTGCGCGTTTAATGTAAGTTTCACCAAGATAGTCTTCACAATCGCCTTCTATTTTCTTTAGCGCAAATCCTCCGTGCCACAACTGTATATAATACTGGTTCTTCCTCTTTTTAATATAACCTTCTTTTCGGTTACACTCGACCCACAACTTAGCGGTAGCAAGTGAATAGATTGCAGATAACGTATTTGTCTTTTTTACCTTCACCGATTTTGATATGGTTACATTCTCTGGACGATTGCATATAAAAATAAGCTCATAAGGTTTCTTTCTGCTTATAAGCTCTTCTGTCACATACTTTACATTATCGCCGAATCCCCATACATTCATCAATACGATTCGATTCTTCCTAATAGGGAAGATTCGAAACAGATAAAAGAATACGGTAATGAATCCATACCGTATTCCTTTATATAGTTCAATAAGAGGTTTTGGCATTAGCCTCTTAATTCGTTCTCTCATAAGCACTCCAAAATCTCACCAAACTGCTTTCCTGTCTTCTCCCAGCTTAGTGTATTTAAATATTCTTGTGCATTCTCTTGCTGTTCCCTAAGAACTTCTGGTGTGGAAATTACATTTTTTAATTTATGATATAAATCATCTGCTGACATCTCAACTAAAGTAGCACAATTCTTTGGGAAGAAATATTCAAATGTACCTTCACTAAATTCAATAAGCGGTAATCCAGTAGCTAACATCTCATATGGTACAGTACAGATATTGGTCATGGATGCTACTAGACCAAAATCAGCTTCCTCGTATAAGGAGCGAAGCTCTTGTTTGTTTAACATCCCTATATTTTCACCGCCACGAACCTTAAAGGTCTTCGCTTCCCCGTAATACTTCGCAGTAAGTTTAATACCATCTTCCTTTAGCATCTTACTAACTTTTTCAATCATGTATTGAACTACACATGGAAGGCGCTTTCCATAATATTTAAGATATACAGCAATTACAATCTCTTTCTTATCTGAATAGCTACCAAAATCTCTTTCTTTCAACGGATATTCTGCTCTTTCATATGGAAAATCAACAATATCGATTGGAGAAATCGGTTTACATTCATGCTCAATCATCTGTTTATTCCAAGCACCGAAACTTACCATATGCAGACCCTGCTCATATGTCTTTTTTGCCATTAAAAACATTTCACCAAAGGTATAAAAGTATGGCTCATAGTCCTGAACATAATACATCTTATAACTGCCTAGCTTCTTGATGTGAGATACGGTATCCCAGCCAGTAGCAACCACAACGTCCGGACATTTTTTCTCATTAAATTTACGAAAGGACGCTGCTGTTAAAAAGGTTCCTTGCACTCCTGGTAGATTGCATTTAGCAACATACTCCATCTCTTCCTTGCTTTGTGATTTATAAACCGCATAATATACGTGATATCCCTGTTTTGATAATTCCGTTCCTAAACGTAAAACCGATGTCTGCCCACCAACAAAACGAACCATACGGGTTAATAGAAAGCAAATTGATTTTACTTTTTTAGGTGGAATATTCTCCACTACAGAAGGATCATAATTTTCTAATAAAGCGTTGACACGATAAGCATCTACCCTTGCTTGTGCACTATGAATCAAGCTGAGTAATGTTCTCTTTCCCTCTCGAATTAAGGCTTCCATGTGAGTCCTCCATTGCATCTTTATTGTTATTTATTTAGCTTCTGCTCATATAAATTGCAAACTGTTTCCGAATCTCCCTGCGCAACAATTCGACCCTTTTCAATAATGATAGCGCGGTCGCATATAGAACGCACCTGCGCAAGACTATGTGATACAAACAAAACAGTAATCTGCTTATCAAACATGTCCTTTATCTTCTTTTCACTTTTCTTTCTAAATTTAGCATCACCAACCGACAAAACCTCATCCAAAATTAAAATATCTGGCTCTACTACAGTCGCAATCGCAAAACCAAGTCTGGATTTCATACCAGAGGAGTAATTTTTTAATGGTACATTAATAAAATCTCCTAGCTCGGAAAACTCTACGATTTCATCAAATTTCTCCTTGATAAAACTCTTAGGATAGCCGAGTACTGCTCCGTATAAATAAATATTCTCAGCGCCAGTATATTCTTTATCAAATCCGGCTCCAAGTTCAAGCAATGGTACAATACTTCCATACTTTGTTACCGAGCCTTCGGTTGCTTTTAATACTCCAGCGATAACTTTTAAAAGAGTACTTTTACCAGCACCATTTAAACCTAAGATTCCGACACGTTGTCCTTTTTTTATCTGAAATGATACTTCTTTTAGAGCCCAGAATTCATTGTAACGAATTTCTCTTCGAGCTAGCTTAATAGCAAACTCCTTCAAGCTATCGACTTTTTCTGCGCTCATATTAAATCTAACACCAACATTATTTACTTTTAATGCTATATTATTATCCATTCTTCCTCCATTCAGTTCCTAACCTTGCCTTTCGCATCTCTTAGATATATAATACGAATTTATCTTGCTTTCTATAAAACATGAATACGCCAATAATAAGTAAGAGTACACTAATCCCAGCAGAATACAAAAAATACTTTGTATTCATTGGATCCCCTAAAACTGCATTTCGGAAATTCTGTATGATACCAAACAGTGGGTTATATTTTAAAATCCATGCGTTGCTACTTTTTAGTATCTTATCTGGATTGTAGAATACAGCTGATGCATACATAATAAGCGTTAGGATAACACCCCAAAGATATTCTGTATCACGGAAAAATACGCCTAAGGTTGCTAAAATAAATCCAACACCAATAGTTAGAACAAGTAATGTTAACATAGGAAAGATAGCCTCTAAAAGATGCCAGGTAGGTTTTATATCCTGCTGGATAGCTACGACAAATAAAACAAATAATGATATTAAAAATGTTACAAATCCTGATAAAGTAGAAGATAGTGGATAGATATACTTTGGTACATAAACCTTTCTTATCATTGCACTATTTCTACGAATCGATTTTAGAGCTAATTTGGTGCCGTTTGAAAAGTAAGAATACAACAAACGGCCACATAATACGAATACTGGGTAATGAGGTGTGTCATGTCCCATCAGGGTTGTAAATACAATTGTTAAAACAATCATTGTTAACAAAGGCTCTAACATGGTCCAAAATAAACCTAATACGGAATTTCGGTATTTTAATTTAATGTCTTTTTTTATTAGTTCCACTAGTAAGTATCTATACTTTTTAAAATTACTTAATATTCTTTTCAAATTATCCTCCATTCTTGCGCACGCATTTACGCATTGGAAGCCGTAAAAACCAAACGTAAAGAAACGTTATTAAAAATTGCTACACAATCTACCAGAGACAGTATCTCATTCAAGAATGGATATGTCAATAGACAAGATTATGTAGCAGCATTTGTTACTACGATATTTAATCGGAACTAAAATCGTGATCTGATTATCGGACCCGAGGTGAAAAATACGCACCTTTTATCAAAATTTATAAAACAAACTTCTGATAAGCCAACTATAAATAATACAATCTGTTGATTGCACTGAATAACCCTCTTAGAGAAGCTCTTGTAATATTGGAACTGGTGCCGACACCAAAGGCAGCTTTTCCAGAATCCTTATCCATTACGTGAATATAGGCTGCTGCTTGAGCATTTGCACCTTCTCTAAGGGCATGCTCACTATAATCAAGTATCTTTATTTTTTTCCCGACAACTTCTTGTAATCCATGATGTACTGCATCAATCGGACCATTGCCGGTAGCATGAAATACTTTTTCTTCTCCATTGTTACGGTAGCTAACTGTTACAATAGTATCATAGGTATTATTCGAGTCAGTCACATCCTCCATCTTGCATCGTACAAAATGAAGTGGTTCCTTTCGTTCCAGATAGCAGTTTTTAAATTCCTGCATAATTTGCTCTGGAGTTACTTCTCCCTGCTTTTCGGAAATTCGTTGTATTACATCTGCAAATTCCTTATGCATTGCCTTAGGTAACTTATATCCAAAATAAGTTTCCATAATAAAGGCAACGCCACCTTTTCCTGATTGGCTATTAATACGAACAATCGGTTCATAGCATCTGCCAATATCGGCTGGATCAACCGGTAAATAAGGCACTTGCCAAAATTCCCTGTTCCTATCCTTCATGGCTTTTGTTCCCTTATTAATGGCATCCTGATGGGAACCAGAAAACGCAGTAAATACTAATTTCCCTGCATACGGATGTCTTTCGTGTACTTGCATTTTACATAAGCGTTCATAAATTTCTATGATATCATTTATATTTTCAATATTTAGATTAGGATCAATTCCTTGAGAAAACATATTGTATGCAATCGTTAAGATATCAACATTACCAGTACGTTCTCCATTACCAAATAAGGTACCTTCCACACGTTCTGCACCAGCTAGTATTGCTAATTCTGTGCTGGCAACTCCCGTTCCTCTATCATTATGAGGATGTACACTTAAGATAATGCTCTCTCTGTTTTTCAAATGTTTTGACATCCATTCAATCTGGTCTGCATATACATTCGGTGTATTCATTTCCACCGTAGCAGGAAGGTTAAATATCATCTTATTCTCTATTGACGGTTCCCAAATTTCTTGAACCGCAGTACAGATTTCTAATGCAAAATCGAGTTCTGTTTCGGTGAAACTCTCCGGTGAATACTCTAATATGATTTTGCCTTCAAAATCCCTTACATATTCCTTGACTAACCTCGTTGCTTGCTCTGCAATATGAATGATTTCTTCACGATTCATGTGAAATACAACATCTCTCTGCAGAGTAGAGGTTGAGTTGTAAATATGTACTACCGCTTGTTTTACTCCTTGGAGAGCTTCGAAAGTTCTTTGAATTAAGTGATCTCTACACTGCACCAGAACTTGAATGATAACATCATCCGGTATTAATTTACGGTCAACTAACTGTCTTAAAAAATCATATTCAATTTGGGATGCGCTTGGAAATCCAACTTCTATTTCCTTAAATCCTAGTTTAACTAGAAGGTTGAAAAATTCGATTTTTTCTTCTACAACCATCGGTTCGATCAAAGCTTGATTACCATCTCTTAAATCAACGCTGCACCATGTAGGTGCTTTAACAATTTCCTTGTTTGGCCATTCACGCTCTGGATACGTAACTATAGGATTTTTTTGATACCTCTTATAATTAATCATGCTTACCTCATCAATGCGCTGAATATCTTTCGACTATTATATCAACACTTGTATTATAAGTCATTCGAAATTTAGTACAAATAGTTCTATATTTTCATTTATTTTTCGTGATATTCTACGAATTCTGATTCAAGAGCATCTATCATCTTATCAAATGCTTCTTCCTCATTCTCCCCATCGCAGATAACCTCAACTTCATCACCGAACTTAATACATGCCGACAAAACACCCAATACACTTTTTGCATTTACGGTACGATTGCCTAGTTTCATTTCTATCTTGCATGAAAATTCCATAGCTAATTTACATAGATCCCCGGCTGGTCTAAGATGAAGACCTGTTTCACTTTTGATTACAACCTTACCGCTAATCATTTCTACCTCCATTTAAGCGACTCACCTCTACAATAGAGTATTGCCTAGGGAGTGTAGTAGACTCATCAATCTTCTACACTCCCTAGCCCTATAGTCACTTTAGCTTTTTAAGAAACTTAACATCACTACTCTCTCCTCACCACTTCAACACTAATCGTAACAGGCTGAATTGTGAGCCCCTCATTCGCTTTATATTGTACTGTAACCGAATGGGTTCCCAGACCATAATTGGATAAATCTATATATGGCCGTATCGTTAATGCAGATACTTCACTTAAAGATCCCGAAACACCCCTGACGCGTACATTTACATAACCAAGTGTTTTAAAAATAACTTCATAATCACTATCTAAGTTTCTGACCTGAATGTCTGACATTCGTATCGGTATATCTTTGCTGCCTAATTGATCAATCTTAACCGTAATGTCAAACGTATTACTTTCACCGACTAAGGTATACACTCCATGATAAGTATCTTCTAAGATTGCTTCAATGTTTCTTTTCTCTGGGAAGGTTTCTTTCTTGCCGTTAATGTCTATCTCTTGCTTTAACCAGTAAATATTATTCAGATCTTTTTGTTCTCCAGCAATTGTAATGGTTTTTGGTTCCCAAACAACATCGGTGCACTTATACCCATATGCTGGAGTTCCAACCGCAGATACTTGAATTGGTATTGTCTTTGTTGGTAATACCGTCACATCTACTGTTACTTCTTTGGTTTCAAAATCAAGTTTATCAGAATCTATAATATACCCATTTTCATCATAAGCAATTAGTTTTCTTGTTACTTGATAGGAATTACTTACCTGTTCAACGTTAACCTCTACAACAACGTCCTTTATTTTCGCAATCTTTCTTTTCGATCCAGAGATTTCGATAATGTTCGGATTAGCGGTTAATTCCGTAACATAGTAACCAGCCTTCGCTTCGCCAGTTTGTCTTACATTAACACGGAAGGTTTGCTTATCTAACTCTTCCAGTGTCAGTGTCATCATCTGAGTCTGCTCCAGAATCTCTATTTCATTTGCATTGTATTTATAAGATTGCTTTGGTGATACATGAATAGGTACTGCATCCACCATAGACATCTCTTTAAAATCAGCAACCGCTTCAAAGTCAGTATTCTTTAATCCGTCGATAATCGAGCGTTTTCCCCGAACCTTAATTGAGATAATATCACCAGACTCTACATCATAACGCTTGTTATGTTGTTCCATAGTCTCTGTGTTAATGGTTTTAACTTCAATATTATCAATCGTACTGGTTATGTAGGGGTCTGAGATATTCATAATCATTACCCAACATAACACTGCGATAAGGAAAGATATGATTTTAAGCGGTATATTTCTAGTTATTACCTTTTTCATTCTTTCTCTTTCCCCTCCATAACCTTATCTTCTTAACTTCGCCCGGTACCTTTTTTTGTATCTCTAAAAGTTTAGCTCTTAAATAATCTCCATCAACACTACGGATTAATTGTCCACCCTTAGCAATGGATACCTTTCCCGTTTCCTCTGAAACAATAATTGTAAAACTATCTGTCACCTCACTAATACCAACCGCAGCACGGTGCCTTGTTCCTAAATCTTTTGAAAGTCTCATATTGTCAGAGAGCGGTAGATAACAAGTTGCTGCTGTAATTCTATTTCCACGAATTGTGATCGCTCCATCATGGAGCGGTGTATTGTGTTCAAAAATATTAATTAACAACTGGCTACTTAATACAGCATCAAGTGAAATGCCAGTTCGTTCAAACTCACCTAAGGATACCTCTTGCTCAATCACCATCAAAGCTCCAGTTTTTGTTTTTGCTAATTCAAATGTTGCTCTTACAAGCTCATTTAAAGTTTCATCAGAAAATCGTTCTGGTTTTTCTTTGGTATCACTAAGATAGAACATCGGAGAAATAATACTCCTTTGCCCTAGTTGTTCTAGCGCCTTTCGAAACTCTGGCTGGAATACAATAATTAATGCTATGATACCAACATTAATCGTATTCACAAATATCCAAATAATCACATTAAATTTAAAGATGTAGGCAATGACCCAAAAGGCAAACAAGATTACTAATCCTTTCATTAAGGACCATGCACGTGTTGTCTTTACCCACTTAATCACACTATAGATTAAGAATGCCAGTAAGAATATCTCAATGATATCCGTTATCTTTAATTGTGGTAAAGAAAGGCGTACTAAATAGTCTTGTATAAACGTCTTAATTGATTCCATGCTTACATCCCCACCTATTCGTATCTTTCTTATCGTCTTCGATTCATATTATCCTGTAATCTAGCTTCTCTTGTTCTAGTATCACGAATTTGACGTTCTACTTCTTTTGTATCTTCTCTGTCATCATCGTCGAAGGAATCGTCAAGTTCTTCTTCAGAATCATGTTGTGCATTGATTCTTTTCACCTTGACATTCGTCATACTTACTTTTATTTTAGGAACTGCCTTTACATAGTAATAGTAATCATCATCTTCAAATTGAACATTTTCTACAGCTGTATAATCAAGTACTCTGCGGAAAAATTGTATTATAATTACAATCAGAGCGGAAATTAAGGTTCCTAAAATCATTGCACCAATCTGTTTTGGTATGCCAAGTCGAAGGTCTACGATTAAAAAGCCTATAATGGTAGTTATGGTTCCAGCACCGATTGCAATTTCAAACGCATACTCAATTTTTAATCGACGTATCACATAAACTAAAGTTATAACTAAAGCAAATACGATAATTGACATAATCAATTGTTTATTTGCAACGATTTTATCAATAATATTAATAAAAATCGGGAAAATATCATCCATTTTGGTAATATCCGTTGCTGTTGCCACTTCCTCCTGAATAATATGGATAATATAATAGATCGCTACACCACAAGATGTTGGTAGTATCGTGATTGGACTAGCAATTAATCCAAGTAGCAACGGTATCACATATGGAATATGAAGTATATATAATATCGGAATACCTAAAACTACATACCCGTATTTTGGAGTATATCTTATAAAAAAGCAATATAAAATAAGATAAATAAACACCAATAAAATTGCAAGAAACTTTGCTACCGAGTAGACATGCGCTAAAGATAATATCATCGCTAACAATACTAAAATAGCGGATGGTGTAAACGCACTTACTGCGGCTAGTAAAAAGGAAATAGTTATCTTGTTAAGCTTATCATTATATCCTATTGCTTTATTGATTACCAGAAATACGACAAATCCAACGATAAATTTTAACAATGGATTTAAATAGTTCTGATATTTTTGATAGATTTCGCGAAGTTTCTCACGAAATTCAAGAATTTGCATCATATTGACGTATCCTCCCTTTGCAGCTCATTCATAAGGCTGCCGTCTTCTTCTTTATAGATGATACGAAGCCTTTTTAATAAATTGAAATACTTGGATAATTTTTTCCTTGAACGATCGTACTTTATAGAGTATCCAATCATGGTCCCTATAATTGATATCGTTTGTAATACAATAAAGTATCCAAGAACTGTCATTCCAATGGAGCGATAATCCAATGAAACCGCATTCTCAATTAAATATTCTGACCTATAGATAGAAATCATAAGTAATAACAACAGATAACCAAAGGTGGTTGCTGTAAATGATTTTAATACCTGAAGTCTGACATAATCTGTTTTATAATACTTACTAAGTCGAATGTCCTCTTTGCCCTCTTTATTCTCATAAGCAGCAAGTTTTGTCATCAACCTAATTTTCCTGTTATTTAGCATTTCGCGCCTCCTTACATACTTAGTTTGTGTTATATATCGTAACACGAACTTTATGGTTAAAAATCTTAACCTTTGCGAAGATATGTATCAAAGTAACTGTCCCCTCAGAATGAAAAGGAACAGTTACTTTTATTTTTCACCTAATTCAACTGATATATTCCATCTTCGCAAAAAAGCAATTACCGCATAATACAGGCAGTGTAACGTAAATATTATATCACAATGATTTTTGAATATCGATAGTTTTTAAAAATTTAAATATTCTGTAATACATTCCCATTTTATTTAAATAACTTATTCATCATCTGATTCACCTTTTTACGACGTTCATCTGCTTCTTTATCATCGATTCGAATGATACCATCGTCATCAATGAGGGGGTCTCCCTCCTTTGCTTCCATTGGAAGCTTATACTTTGGGATATTTACCATATTTTTCGTCTCATCCTCGCAGACTGCGTAGGTTCCTTCAAATCTATCAATTATATATTTCATAAACAAGCTCCTTGCATTTTTTTGCTTTCAAGTCTTATGGAATTGGTTGTTATTGCATCGGTGATACATTGCTTATTAATTTTTCTCCATCCGATGTTATTACAATAGTACCTTGTTCATCCGTAAGAAAATATTTAATCTTATTATCCTTAAGCATCTTAATCGTACTTTTACTTGGATGATCATAGGTATTGTCTTTTCCTACAGAAATGACCGCATACTTTGGATTTACTGCCTTTACAAACTCTTTCGTTGAAGAAGTATCACTTCCGTGGTGCGATAACTTTAAAACGTCTGCACTTAAATCAAGTTTTGTAGCTAACATATCTTCCTCTGCTTCCCTCTCGGCATCACCGCACATTACAAAGGAGTGTTTGCCATTACTAACTTTAATTCCGATCGACCAGTTGTTTAAATTATTACCGTAATCCTTACTCGGTGCTAAAAACGTTACCGTAACCGCACCAAAACTAAAACTATCCCCAGGCTTTGGTGCCTGGAGTGTATTTCCAGTCTCCATTACTGCATTTAACACATCTTCGTAGGTCTTTGTAGTATGTTCTTTTTTTGGTGCATAGATTTTCTTTACTTTGTAATTAAGTATGACTGTATCAATGCTTCCAATATGGTCTTCATGTGGATGTGTCATAATAATAGCCTCAAACTCTTTTACACCAAGACGATTTAAATAATCCAGTATAACATCTTTATCGTCATTATTACCTCCATCCACCAGCATGTATTTACTGTTATTTTCTACTAAAATACAATCCGCTTGGCCAACGTCAATGAAGTGAACCTTCATTAACGGATCGTCCGTAACCTCTGCAGTTGTTTCCTTATTTTCTTCTGTTTGTCTTCGTTGGTCTGTTGTATATAGATACTGTCCAATTACTAATATAATAATAAGTAATAATTTGGTAATTGTACTAATCTTCTTACTTCTTTTCATCTAAAATTCCTCATTTTATTACTTTCTCTTATGTTATTACAAACTTAATAAGTATATAACTTGTCAATCATAAAATAAAGAAGAAGACACAGAAGTTTGTGCCTGCGTCATCCTCGGCGAAAACTTCCGAACTACTGAGAAGGCATGTTTTCAAGTGTGAAAGAAAACTACCTTAATTAGGCTAGAAAAAGGTTGTTACACAGTAAGGCAGTTGTATCTTCCTATGCCCCTTCGCATTGTAAGAAATCACTTGCAATGATTTGTACTGTGTAACAACCTCTTATCGTGGTTCTGTATTCGCAATTCGCTTACGCTACTTGCTCATAACCTCATTGCCACTACGTGGCATTATGAAACAGGTAAGTCCCTCGCTTGTTGAAGCGAGATATTTCCCTGATTAGGTTAAATTATATCCAATTCGCTATTAGCTTAAACTTTTCATTGTAGGGAACAACAATACATCACGTATTGCGGAAGAATCCGTTAATAGCATAACGAGACGGTCGATTCCAATTCCGATACCACCTGTTGGAGGCATACCATATGCTAATGCATTTAAGAAATCTTCGTCCATGGAGTTAGCTTCTTCATCTCCAGCAGCTTTTAATGCTTCTTGTGCCACAAAACGTTCTCTTTGATCAATTGGATCATTTAACTCGGAGTATGCATTTGCCATTTCTCTCTTAGTAACAAATAACTCAAAACGCTCTGTGAACTCTGGGTTTTCTGGTTTCTTCTTTGTAAGAGGGGATATTTCAACTGGATGATCTATTACAAAGGTTGGTTGTATTAGATGCTCTTCTACAAATTCTTCAAAGAATAAGCTTAAGATATCGCCCTTTTTATGTCTGTCTTCAAAGGAAACATGACGCTCTTTTGCAAGTGCCTTAGCTTCTTCCTCTGTCTTAATCTGATCAAAGTCAATTCCTGTATATTTCTTTACTGCTTCTACCATAGTAATACGTTCAAATGGCTTACCTAAGTCGATTTCAACACCTTCATAAGAAATCTTTGTTGTACCAAGCACTTTCTCTGCTACAGTACGGAATAATTTTTCTGTTAAATCCATCATTCCGTTATAATCTGTGTATGCTTGGTATAACTCAAGTAAAGTAAATTCAGGGTTGTGGCGTACAGATAAGCCTTCATTACGGAACACTCTACCGATTTCATATACTCTTTCTAAGCCACCAACAATTAATCTCTTTAGATATAACTCTAAGGAAATTCTTAAGTTTAAGTCCTCATCTAAAGAATTGTGATGTGTCATAAATGGTCTTGCAGCAGCACCACCTGCATTCTTAACTAAAACTGGAGTTTCTACTTCAATAAAGTCTTCTCCATCTAAATAATTACGGATTTCACGAATGATTGCGGAACGCTTAATAAATGTCTCTTTTACTTCTGGATTCATCATTAAGTCAACATATCTTTGACGATATCTTGTATCTGTATCTGTTAAACCATGGAATTTTTCAGGTAATACCTGTAAACATTTTGATAATAGAATAATCTCATTTGCACGTACAGAGATTTCCCCTGCGTGTGTTTTGAATACTTCACCCTTGATACCTACGATATCACCGAGATCGAACTTCTTAAATCCAGCGTATTCTTCCTCACCTATGCTGTCTCTTTGAATATAGGATTGAATATTACCAAGCTTGTCCTGAATATTGATAAAGGAGGCTTTTCCCATTACTCGCTTTGTCATAATTCTACCAGCAATCGCTACAATCTGACCCTCTACATTCTCAAAGTTTTCTTTGATATCCATAGTATGATGAGTCACATCATACTTCATAATCTGAAACGGATCTTTTCCTGCTTCTTGTAAATCAGCAAGCTTTTGCATTTTTACTTTAATTAATTCATTTACATCTTGCACATTATTTGCGTTTTGAACCTTATTCTCCTCTGCCACTGTTTTCATCCTTTCCGTTTATCCGCAACTATATTGCAGAAAGCGACCATTTAAAATGCTGTTGCACCTCTTGTGGTCGCTCTTTTCTCTGCGCATTGCAGCCATTATAAATCTTAATTCGATTTCTGAATCTCAAGAACTTTATATTTAAAGATGTTGCCATTGATCTCGACTTCAATCTCATCGTCTTTTCTTGCGCCGATTAATGCTTTACCAACTGGTGATTCATTTGAGATTTTACCCTTTAAGCTATTCGCTTCGGTAGAACCTACAATCTTGTATAATAATTCATCGTCAAATTCCATATCTAAGATTCTAACTAGACAACCAATATTTATGGTACCAACGTCAACCTCATCTTCTACAACAACTTCGGCATTCTTTAAAATCTTATCGATTTCTTCGATTCTTGCCTCTATATCTCTTTGCTCGTCTTTCGCTGCATCGTATTCTGCATTCTCTGACAAATCACCTTGTTCTCTGGCCTCTTTGATTTTCTGAGCAACTTGTTTTCTTCTGTTTACTTTTAAATCTTGTAATTCATCCTCTAATTGTTTCAGTCCTTCATAGGTCAAAATATTCTTCTTCTCCGCCATTAAAATACCCTTCCTCCATACTACATTATTCTCTTGTGAATATATCTCTGCAGTCTAGCTAATAAGCATAAAAACGATATAATACCAATATTCAAAGTATTATATCGTATTCAAAACCTCTTGTCAACAAGACCAAAGGGATATATTATGAAATCCTTATCGACACAAATCCTTCTTTCTCCCCATAAAAACATTTGGTTCACTTATGACCTGGTCTACTTCTTTAACCTCACATCTTCTTGTTCATTTATATGTCCAAGAATTGAATTTCATACATAGTTTTCAATTGTATGGAAGTAGTATGACAGAATATTTAAAAATCATACTTGTTATATTTAGGTAGTTACTGTTATTTTTTGGAATGATTATTTCTAATTTGAGTTCTTTCCCTATTATAATAGAAGTAAAAAAACAGACCCATTATTTACCATTTTTTACATATTCCATTAATAATTCCTTAAATTTCTTTATATATTTGTAGAATTCACTTATTTTTCACTTTTAAAACAAAAGAAAGCCTTTACTATTTATTGGTTTAGTGATACTCTTTTATGTAGGTATTTTTTAAAATACATTAAACCTAGGTAATTGATGAAAGCTACAATTACCATTATATAAGGAGGATATTCAAACATGGCTAGAAAAATGAAAACCATGGATGGTAATACCGCTGCGGCTCACGTGTCATATGCATTTACCGATGTAGCGGCAATCTATCCAATCACACCATCTTCACCAATGGCTGACTACACAGATATGTGGGCAACTCAGGGAAGAAAGAACATCTTCGGACACGAAGTATTGTTATCCGAGATGCAATCTGAAGCAGGTGCTGCAGGTGCTGTTCACGGTTCCTTGCAGGCAGGCGCATTAACAGCTACCTACACCGCATCCCAAGGTTTATTATTAATGATCCCTAATATGTATAAAATCGCTGGTGAGTTATTACCTGGCGTTATTAACGTTTCTGCACGTGCTCTTGCAAGTCATGCACTTTCTATCTTCGGAGATCATTCCGACGTTTACGCTTGTCGTCAAACAGGATTTGCTATGCTTTGCTCCGGTAATGTTCAAGAAACTATGGACTTAGGTGCTGTAGCTCACTTAACAGCTATCGAAGGCCGTGTTCCATTTATCCATTTCTTTGATGGTTTTAGAACTTCACACGAAATTCAGAAAATCGCTATTTGGGATTACGAAGATTTAAAAGAAATGACTGATATGGAAGCTGTAGATGCATTCCGTAACAGAGCTTTAAATCCAGAGCACCCAGTTCAAAGAGGTACTGCTCAGAACCCTGACGTATTCTTCCAGGCAAGAGAAGCTTGTAACCAATACTATGATGCAATTCCTGAACTTACTCAGGTATACATGGATAAGGTTAACGCTAAAATCGGTACTGATTATAAATTATTCAACTACTACGGAGCTGCTGATGCAGAGCATGTTATCATTGCAATGGGTTCCGTTTGCGATACTATCGAAGAGACAATCGACCATATGAATGCAAGTGGTGCTAAGGTTGGTCTTATCAAGGTTCGTCTTTACAGACCATTCTCCGCTAAGCATTTATTAGAGGCTATTCCTGCATCTGTTAAGCAGATTACTGTTCTTGATAGAACAAAAGAGCCAGGTGCTCTTGGTGAGCCTTTATACTTAGACGTTGTAGCTGCTCTTAAGGATACACAGTTTACTAATCTTCCTGTATTAACTGGCCGCTATGGTTTAGGTTCTAAAGATACTACACCAGCTCAGATTATTGCTGTTTATAACAACAAGGATAAGAAGAAGTTCACTATTGGTATCAACGATGATGTAACTCATCTTTCTCTTGATATTGCAGAGAATCCAGATACAGCAAACAAGGGTACAACAGCTTGTAAATTCTGGGGACTTGGTGCTGACGGTACTGTAGGTGCTAATAAGAACTCCATCAAGATTATCGGTGACCATACAGATAAGTACGCTCAGGCTTACTTTGATTATGACTCCAAGAAATCCGGTGGTGTTACTATCTCCCACTTACGTTTCGGTGATAGCCCAATCAAATCCACTTATTTAATCAACAAAGCTGACTTTGTTGCATGTCATATGCCAGCTTACGTTAGAAGATATAACATGGTACAAGATCTTAAGAAGAATGGTACATTCCTCCTTAACTGTTCTTGGAACATGGAAGAAATCGAGAAGAACCTTCCTGGTCAGGTAAAACGTTATATGGCTCAGAACAACATTAAGTTCTACACCATCGACGGTATCCAGATTGGTAAAGAAGTTGGTCTTGGTGGACGTATCAATACTATCCTTCAGGCTGCTTTCTTCAAATTAGCTAACATCATTCCTATTGAGGATGCTGTAAAATATATGAAAGATGCTGCTACTGCTTCTTATTCTAAGAAGGGTGATGACATCGTTAAGATGAACCATACCGCAATCGACCGTGGTGTTGAAGGTATCGTTGAAATTAAAGTTCCTGCTGAATGGGCTAACGCTACCGATGAGGACTTAGCTGCTAAAGCAACTGTTGGTAGACCAGAAGTTCTTGATTATGTTAACACAATTCTTCACAAGGTAAATGCTCAGGACGGTAACAGTCTTCCAGTTTCTGCTTTCGTTAAGGATGCAGATGGTACTGTACCTCTAGGAACAGCTGCATACGAGAAACGTGGTATTGCAATCGACGTTCCTGTATGGAATCCAGAAATCTGTTTACAGTGTAACCTTTGTTCTTATGTATGTCCTCATGCAGTTATCCGTCCAGTTGTTATGACTGAGGAACAAGCTGCTAATGCTCCTGAAGGCATGAAGATGGTTACTATGAAGCAAGTAGAAGGCAAGAAGTTTGCTATCACTATCTCCGTACTTGATTGTACAGGTTGTGGAAGCTGTGCTCATGTTTGTCCAGAAGTTAAGGGTAGTAAAGCTCTTAGCATGGATTTACTTGAGAACCACTACGATGATCAGAAGTACGCTGATTATGCTGCATCATTAGAAACTCCTGCTGAAATCCTTGAGAAATTCAAAGAGACAACTGTTAAGGGTAGCCAGTTCAAACAGCCATTACTTGAGTTCTCCGGAGCTTGTGCTGGATGTGGTGAAACACCTTACGCTAAATTAGTTACTCAGTTATATGGTGATAGAATGTACATTGCAAACGCTACTGGATGTTCTTCTATCTGGGGTGGTTCTTCACCTTCTACACCATATACAGTTAATAAAGAAGGCAAGGGTCCAGCTTGGGCTAACTCCTTATTCGAGGATAATGCTGAATTCGGTTTCGGTATGCAATTAGCTCAAACAGCTCTTAGAAAACGCCTTATCGATTCTGCAGAGAACTTAATTGCTAATTCATCAAGTGCTGATGTTAAGGCTGCTGCTGAAGAGTTCCTTGCAACACAGAATAACTCCACTGCAAATGCTCCTGCTACTAAGAATTTAGTTGCTGCATTAGAAGCTTGCGGATGTGACAATGCAGATAGAGAAAACATCTTAAAGAACAAGAGCTTCTTAGCTAAGAAGTCTCAATGGATCTTTGGTGGTGACGGTTGGGCTTACGACATCGGTTTCGGCGGTCTTGACCACGTAATCGCTTCCGGTCAGGATGTAAACATCATGGTATTCGATACTGAAGTTTACTCCAATACAGGTGGACAGTCCTCTAAGGCTACACCAACCGGTGCTATTGCACAGTTCGCTGCTGCTGGTAAGGAAGTTAAGAAGAAAGACCTTGCTGCAATCGCTATGAGCTATGGTTACGTATATGTAGCACAGATCGCTCAGGGTGCTGATTACAATCAGTGTATCAAGGCTATCACAGAAGCTGAGAACTATCCAGGTCCATCCTTAATTATTGCTTATGCTCCATGTATCAACCATGGTATCAAGGGCGGTATGACAGGTGCTCAGACAGAAGAGAAACGTGCTGTTGAAGCTGGTTACTGGCACTTATTCAGATTCAATCCTAACTTAAAGGAAGATGGAAAGAATCCATTCGTGTTAGATTCTAAGGCTCCAAAGGCTAGCTACCAAGAATTCCTTCAGAGCGAAGTTCGTTACAACAGACTTAGCAGAACAAATCCAGAAAGAGCTGCTGAATTATTTGCAAAGGCTGAGAAGGATGCTGCGGAGAAATATGCTAGACTTGTAAAGATGGCTGAGTAATCCAAAGTAATTTAATGCAAATAAAATAGTTACTATCTTATTTGTTAGAATAAAAAGAAACAGTTCCTTAGGGGACTGTTTCTTTTTTGTTCCTACAGCAAAACACCCTATGGTTTCTTTACCATAGGGTGTTAATCCATAACAAGGGAAAATTCACGAAGAACTTTTTCCTTGTTTATCACTATTTAATTACTTAGTAAGTGCAGCTTTCAAAGCAGGTCTTAACATATTCCAATCAGTATAGCACAAATCAAAAATCATTGTTCCGTCACTGAAATCGATACAAGCTTTCGTTCCGATTTTTAATAATTCCTCGGTATTAAGATCTGGAAGACTCATCGATGCCATCATTGGAACCTGATTATTTGTTACGATATTACCGATGGTTGTATACTTTTCAATCATCTCTGAAGTATCATAGTAGCAGCCGATCATAAGGAAATCAATATAATCTACATAGCTAGTTTTACTGTATTCTTCGGTATAAAGCTTTGAAACAGGGAAATTCAGTCTCTCATTATATCTAAAGTCCTTACTTCCCCAGTTCACACCATTTTGATAATACAAGTCAAACCAAGATCCAACATAAGCTGCTAAAGCAATTGGTCTCTCTTGATTTTCTGCATATTCGTCAACTATTCCTCTTAATCTTTTTGCAAAACCTTGAATTATACTGCTTCTAAAGGTAAGCCAATCTAGATATAACGGTCCAAAAATCATCTTTTGCTCCGCATCAAAGGAATAAATATCCCCCGGCCAATGAACTAACTCTTTTCCTTTATTCTTAAGATACTCTACAAACTGAATTCTAGTAACTTCACTAAAATCCGCATATTGGTTATCATATCTTGTACGGTCCATAATAACGCCATCGACTTCATAGTGATCTAATAATTCCTTTACTCGCAATAGCTCAAAATCCTGAACCTCTTTATTTGCTGGATTCACATAGCATAACATGCAGTTTCTTTTGGTTTCTAATACGCTTTTTAACTCCCCTTGATCCTCTGGAACATGAAGTACCTCTGCCCAATCTGGATGAGTATTTGGCAAATCGATTGCAAAATCATTCGATGCGATATTTCCTTCTACAAAGAAGTTAAAACTTGCATAAACTCTTAATCCACTCGCATGTGCAGCTTTTACAAACTCTTCTAAGAAATCAATCTCCATATGGAAGGCTTTCTTTGGATTTGTAGTTTCTGTCATATATTTTACATTGGTTAAGGTAGCCTTCCTATAAGCCGCATACCCTTCACATCCCTTTACATCAAGTGCAAAAGCTGTAATGCCAGCATCCTTTGCTGTCTGAATCAAGGCTTCTATTCTTTCCACTGTTTTGGTGGTCTCCGCATTTACATACTGTTCTGCCCACATGATAATTTCTTTTGGTTGATTCCTTGCTTGTTTATAAAAAACTATATGCGTATGCTTCGAATCCGATAATTCTACTCCATCTTCTAGCAATGTACAGTCGATATAGTTTGCACCAAGAGTTAATGGAACGGACACTGAGAACCTATCACTTGTAACTGAAGCTTTCATTTCTTTAAATGACTCTTCTCTACCATCTCCGTATACAATCCTTAATTCATATTTCTTTTCCTTATGAAAATGTTCTAACTTTCCTTCCAATAAGAAGGTATCCTCTTCGACTGTTGCATATTCTTTAGAATCCATGGTAAGAAATACGCTAGTAGAATCCATACGTTTTGCAATAAGAGATGCGAGATCAAGAGTATTGATATAGTTTACTCCTAGCTTATAACGAACAACATCTCCTTTTAAAAAGCTCTCAAAAACCTGCTTAGCAAATGAACTGTTCTCTCCTAACGCTATATTCTTATCCTGGCTTACTAGAGAATTCTTTAACGTTGTTAAATCTCCCTCGAGATATACAATCATAGCTACACTGGCAGTTTTTATTTTCTCTAGTGAAGCAGAGGAACCTATTTCATTACTATAAACCTCACCCTCAATAACAAATAAGGATTCCGATACCGCTTGATTCTCATCGATACAAATCACTAGAGAATTTGAAAGCGTAGTTCGAGTTAGATTACTTAATTGATCCGTTGTTAATAGGTGTAACTTATCTTTTCGATTCCTATCTATTGGAATGCTATTATTTGCATCTTTATTACCTTCTTTTGCTTCTATAGAAACATAATCAATCGGAAATAATTCTCCATGACTAGTGAAATCGTATATAAACGCGGTTTCTATGCACAAACCTTCGATGTGAACCTGACAATCTTTCATTTTGCCTCCAATTTAACGAAAAAGCCCACCGATGGGCATAAAAAGTCCATCCATTCCAAGTTACAAAATCTTAGATGAAATGGATTCCGTTGTCTTCGCTTTGTTTAATTTCGATTGATGATAATGCTTTGTAAAATATAATAAATACAAAATATCCAAAATATAAAATTGTACCATGGAAGTAGAGGATGCACCACCATCTAAAGGTCCTTCATTGGAACCACATGGGATAACAACATCTGATATATTTGCAAGGTGTGAGTTGACATATCTTGTAATGCTGACTACTTTACAGCCATTGGATTTTGCGAGATTAGCAATCTCTATCGAATCTTTTGTAGACCCAGAGTAAGAGAAAATAATCGCCAAATCGCGGCTTGATAAAAGTGCAGCAGACATAAACTGCATATGGCAGTCCGCTATATGTTCTACATTCGGAAGAATTCTCATAAACTTCATCTTCGCTTCTAGCGCAATAACGCCAGAGGAACCCATACCAAAAAATTGAACTTTGTTCGCACCGGATATCATATCCACTACCTTCGTTACAGCTTCAAAGTTTAAGCCCTCAAATGTTTCCGTTAGAGCAGCGATGTCAACAGCCAATGCTTTTTTGCATATAGTTTGTATATCATCATCCTGACTAACCGAGCCATTAATGGTATAATCAGAGCCTGTTCTCACTGCAATATCCTGTGCCAAAAACATCTTAAACTCCTGATAACCATTTAACTTGAGCGCTTTACAGAAACGAAATACCGTAGTATCCCCAACTCCACAAATCTCAGCTAGATCTGTAATCGATGTATATAATACCTTTTCCGGATTTTCAAAGACAAAATCAGCCACTATCTTCTCTGATTTTGTAAATTTTGAATATGAACTTTCAATTCTTGCAAATATTCCTTCTGCCATAAGTACCTCCCCTATTTTTGAATTGCTTGTACGTAACGTTTTGTGATATCCATTGGTCTAGTAATTGCAGTACCTACAACTGCTGCATGTACTCCACATTCCAATGCTTGCTTTAATTGCTCTGGTGACCAAATGCCTCCTTCTGCTATTACTGGAATTTTACTATTTTTTGCTAACCTTTGCAACAAATCAAAATTTGGAATCGCTACACCTTTTGTTTGCTCTGTATAACCACAAAGGGTTGTGCCAACCAAATCAAATCCTATCTCCCTCGCATGGATTGCCTCTTCATAAGTGGCACAGTCAGCCATAAACAATTGATTCGGATACATCTCTCTTACTTCTTTAAAAAAGGCATCCAAAGAGATTCCATGTGGACGTAAGCGGTCCGTTGCATCGATTGCAATAATCTCCGCGTTTGCAGCTACAATATCACGAACAGCTTCCATCGTTGGCGTTATGTAGACATCGCTGTCTTCAAATACCTGCTTATATAAACCGATAACAGGAAGATTCACAGTTTTCTTAATTTCTATAATATCCTCCGGTGTATTGGCACGAATGCCGACAGCTCCACCAAGCTGTGCGGCATATGCCATTCTGCTCATAATATAAGAACTATATAAAGGTTCTGTTGATAATGCCTGACAAGACACCACCAAGCCCCCTCTAATTTGGTCAAGTATGTCTTTGTTCTGATTCATAGTAAGCCTCCCAAGATTTTATCGATATGATACCGTAATGTCTGTCTCAAACATACGGCGCCATGGCATTTTTATATCCTCAATCAGAATATGTTTCGCGATTGATGTAAGTTTTGTATCTGCAAAATGTTGTAGATATTTCTTTACCAGTTCACTAACAACACCGTTCTGTTCTTTGATATCAAAATAATTCATTCCTAATGCGGGCAATTCTTTCTCGGTGATTTCTTTTCTAATGAATCCACAGTAACCTGCATCTTCTAAATATCGAAGAAGTAAAAACTCCATATGTTTCTTATTGCTTCCATAATAGAGGTATTTAACCCCTTCAGCCAATGCAGTACCTATCGTATTCGATGAGGTATTCCAACCAGCATATCCTGCTACCTTTAATAATAACTCTTTTTGGTTAAGAATTGCAACTGGTTTCCCCTCAGAAATAAATGTTTCAATCGCATATACAAATTCAGTAAGATTGCGTTCTACATCATAGTCTGTATTGGATGCAGGCTGACTTGCAGCCTCTAGCATCTTTCCCCTCGGTGCAGATAAGGCAAGAACAAAATCCGCTTCTGCCACGCTATCCACCTGGATACATCCAGCAGCCATAATATGATATCTAACAGTCTCCCCAAGGGATCTATCCTCATAAGAAGGAATTAAGTAAGGAGCATGAACGGAGGCATATTTTACATATACTTTCGGACGCTTTTCCATAACCACATTCATAGCACGAGATAGTAAGGTCATCTCTACCTCATCTGCTCCAGGATAAACTATAACTTTGTCAGAAAGGCAACTTTCTAAAATTTCTTTACGTACAGAAACCTGATCCATTGCTGTATATCCATAAGGAGCTGAATCATCCTGCGGTATAATTAAGAATTCTAGAACTCCTTCTTTCGCCAGCTTTAAAACCTCAAGATTAAAGGAAAGATTAAACTCCCTACGATTTTCATAATCTTTTAAATCCTCTGTCTTGATCTGAGAAAGAAGTTCTTCTTTCTTGGTCTGAGAAAGTAGTTCTTTCTTGGTCTGAGAAAGAACTTCTTCCTCAGATTCACTAGGAATCCCTAATTTTTCTTTGTGAATAGCATTTCCTAATTGATGTATCTGCTCCCCACAATATTCATAATAGTCTGGTTCCTCATCATTGCTAGAATATTTAGGACAACGCATGATACACTGGAAAGCATAGATTTTTAACTTATTATTTTGGCTCTTGATTTCACGTAGTAGATTAAGGCGTTCCATTACCTCTTCTTTATTAAAATGATGAAGTCTGGATGGTATTAGTCCACCATAAAGTAAAGTATCCATCGCCAAAACTGCAATATCTGCTTCTTTACATTTTTCCTTTAACATCCGAGAAACTTCACGGACATCTGCTGGTATCTTCTTATCCCCTAACGGTTCTATCCTATCTATAATAAAATCATCACTGTGAAAAATCTGATAAGGAAATTTAAAATTACATGGTCGCTCATCTAACGGTAATAAGACCACCTTCTTTGTATTTTTCATTTTTACCTCATTCCTGCGCGTATGCGCATATTAAGCTTGTGTTAAAGATACGCAGGGCCAAGCTATCATCTTTAGTCCCTGCGCATCTTTTTATACCTATTAAGATTGATGAAAGAATCTCACAGGCCCCACTGCGCCTTATACTGACATTTTACTAAAATCCCAATGAAGCTGTACACCTTCACGTTCAAGTTCCTCTTGGAATGTCTTTAATTCGCTAGTTAATAACTCTTCGAATGTAACTTTATGGTCAATACAATATGCTGCTGCATAACCTGCTACCTCACCAACATTCCATTCTACTGGATGTAAACGATAACATCCACTCGTTAAGTGGGTAGAACCTATATTTTTACAAGCTGGTAACAGATTCTTTATACGTACTGGTATCATTGAGGATAATGGTATCTCAAATGGATACGTAGCATCGTATAAAAAGCTATGTGATTTCGTGGTCATATGAATATCAATTGCATAATGCCCAACACCTACAGAATCTGCTAACTTAGGTGGAAGTTCATTATTTCGCTTACTTACATCTTGCTCACAAATTGTTTTCTTAGCTACAATTCTTCTGGACTCTCTAATATAAGCAGCCTTTGCTAGACCATCCTCGGTTCCCATGATGTCTGGGCGAAGTTTTACTGCATAGCCTTTCCCTCCATCAGCTCTAGGAGCTTCGTTTTGTAACCAGTAAATAGAGCAAAGTGTCTGCTGTCTAGATAATTCTAAGTTTTCTTTTGCATCCTTATCATCAAATACATTACCTAGTGCAAAATCATTTTGTGGCCAGTTTAACAAGGTGACTTCTTTTCTTCCATCGGTATAATTCGCTGTATCTATAACTCTACGATAGCTCCAAAGTCCAAGGGGATACCCATCATACTCTCCGTCAAACATCGGAAGAAATGTCTTCTTCTGTGTATGAGCATCTGCCATATACCAGCTAAATAGTAAATTGTCATCGTATGGAACACCTAAGCTTGCAAAGTAGTCATACTTTTCTGGCTTTTCCATTTTATAATCCCCGTCAGGATTTAATTCAAGCGCAGCTACCCAGGTAATTGGCTGCATATCATAAGGGTCCGAAACCTCAGGTGCATGTAACTCTCCTGTTAACTCCTTACTTTCCGCACCGGTACGATATTCTGCACCAACGATTGGTAACAAGTCACCACAATCCGTAGCATCAAGAAAATACTCAGCCTCAATAGCCTTTTTTTCCTTCGTTTGAAGGTTCTTCACTGTAACACTTTTTATTGTATCGTTTTCTACAGTGCTATCAACTGCAACTGTGAAGTATTCAACGGTTAGACGTCCATCCTTTTGATACTCAGAAATCATATCTTCAAATAATTTAAGTGCTACCTTAGGTTCGTGTGCAACACGAGATACCCAAGAGTTCCCAGGACAGAAACATTCCTTTTGTCTTACTTCCTCCTTAAATTCCGGTATTCTACGATAATGGTCACGGACGGATTTACGAAAGTCCAAATAACGCTTAGTTGCTCCAAATTCCTCAATCCATGGATGTTCATCTGGTGGAACTGCCTGTGATGTTAATTGGCCACCTATCCAGTCTGTTTCTTCGCACAGATAAACCTTTTTGTTTTGTTTTGCTGCACTGATAGCAGCTTGAACTCCACCTAAACTACCGCCTATAATTGCTATATCATACTTCATATTTACCTCCATTCCTGCGTTTTGTGCATCGTATTTTAGCCGAAGGTAACGCAGGCACATGATTTCTTTTTAGCCTTTTACTGCACCCGCTGACACATCATTCTTTAAATATTTAAAGATAAATGGGTAGGCTATGGCAATTGGAACAATTGACATTAATACATAACTCATCTTGATTCCATCCCAGTAAGTTAATAAGGTTGGGTTGTTCATCGCAATCTCCATTGGATTTTGGCCAAGGAAGTTTTTAATGTACATAGGAACCGGATAGATGGATTTGTTATTTGTTATATAAAGAATTGAACTGTTAATGTTATTCCAGTAGCTGATTGCAGTAAAGAAGGATACTGTTGCAATCATAGGAGAAGCAATTGGCATAATAATCTTAAAAAGTATACTAAAATTACTTGCACCATCTAACTTCGCAGATTCTTCTAATTCCACCGGGATGCTTTCATAGAAGCCTTTTAATAACAGTAGGTAATAAACCATAACTACAGATGGTAAGATTAATGCCCAGATGGTATCCATTATGCCGAGTGCATTAACCAGTAATATATTTGGTGCAATACCACCTGAGAAAAGCATTACTATCATAAAGAACAACATCATTGTTTTTCTAAGTGGCATATGTGGCTTAGAAAGTGGATAAGCTGCCATCCCCATAGAAACAACAGATATTAAAGTACCAACTAAAGTAATAAAAATCGAGTTTCCAAAGGAACGAAGGAAGGCTTTGTCTGAAAGAACGTATTTCATCGCAAAGAGATCAACGTTTTTTGGAACAATGTTAATGATTTGACCTGGTGCTGATAATGCACTTGCAAATACATTTAAAAACGGAACAAAAAAGAAAAGTATTAATATTATTGCAATTCCTTTTGCTATAATCTGAAATACATTCTCATCGTTATATCTGCGAAGTACATTCGGTAACTTAAAAATACAGATAATTCTAGCCCCAAGAAGACTTGGTACAAATAAAGATGCTGGAACTATCACTGCAGATGTCAAAAGATAAATAAACTCTGCCTTATCAAATTTAAAATATTCGTGAAATCCTGATTTCTTACTAATACGAAGAATACGAACTACGCTCTCAACCGCCATAACAGCCCATAGGATTACAAAGGCAATGTCCATTCCGCGCTTTGCACTCTCGCTAAAGCGTTTATCAATAAATTGTGCAAATAAGATACCGAGGGATACCATAAGGCAAAGAAGCATCGCCCTACGGATATGATTTTTGATTCTTTCTTCTTTGGTTAAATGAACTTTTACTTTATTCTTTTTCATCTATGACCCCTCCTACCATATTCCGCGGTTGAAGAACTTTTTAGAGATGAAGTTACCACCGACCACTAAGATTAATGCGACAACTGAGTTAAAGAATCCTACAGCAGTTGATAACGCATATTGTGGAATCAACGCTGCTTCCCTTACCAAACGATAAGTATAAGTTCCAAGGATATCACCGCTTGCTTGAATGTATGGTGAATAGAAAACAAATACTTGTTCAAAACCTGCATTCATAATAGAACCAATTCTAAGAATTAACATAACAGCAATAACCGGCATGATTCCAGGTAGGGTAACATAACGAATCTGTTGCCACTTACTTGCACCATCAATTTTTGCAGCTTCAATTTGATTACGATCTAATGCTGTGATTGCAGCCATATAAGTAATGGTACTCCATCCAATATCCTTCCACGCAGTTGTTGTTACTATTACAGAACGAAATGTATCATTACTTGTAACAAAACCTACACGGTCATGTCCAAAATAAGCTAACACGTTATTTACAAAACCAGTATCCTTATTTAATAAGGCAATGAAGATACCTCCAATGGTAGCCCAAGATAAGAAATAAGGAATATACATCGATACTTCTAATGACTTGCGGACTACTTTACCACGCATTTCGTTGATGAGAATTGCTAACGCGATTGGAATTGGGAATACGATTACAATTTTTAAAGTACTGATAATTAAGGTGTTGCATAATGCATTGATTACTTCTTGCTTACTAAATATCTTAATAAAGTTATCAAAACCAACCCATTTTGCATCTAATATACCTCGTACTGCGGATGAACTTCCCAAAAGATTCGGATTCGCTTTAAAAGCCATGATAAGACCAGCCATCGGTATGTAGGAAAATAATATAGCAAACACCACTGCTGGAATGTAGAAGATGAATAAATTACCGTGTTGCTTCATCTGAGTACGAAAGCTTTCTTTACCTGTCCTTTGATTAACTTTCTTCAATATCCTAACCTCCTTAAGTTCCATCACCAGAATACGTAGTGGCCTTACCCCTTTTGTCAGGCACCTACGTATTCAGGTGATGCAATTTTGAAAGATTGGGGCTGTTGCAGTTATTCCTTAGCAAATGCCCCAACCATTATAATTCCTATTATCGAAACAAAATCATGTTTACGATAACCAGATTGATGATGCATAAAACGCACCTTTTATGCTAAAATTATCTTGCTTTTACTGGATTAAACTGATCTTTCATATCCCAAGTTCCATACCAGTTATTTACTGATTCTGTAACAGCCTTACCTTCAAACTCATCGAATTTAGCTTGAATTGCTGCTAAATCAAATGGAACGTTCTTTTCGAACATAGAAATTACAATTGCATTCTTAACTTCAATATTTGCTGCATTGTAATATGTGTCATAAGCTTCGTTTGGAGGCATTACAGTTACTGGGTTTTGAATACCTGTTGCACCAATATTGTAGTTAGATTGGCTAAACATCTTATTCTGTGCTTCTGTCTTTCTAACACGACATAACCAGTATGCTGCATAGTCATTTTCTCTTGTACCATCAATGAACTTATCAGAGAAGCCCTGCTTATCATTGAACGCTGGAAGAATTGGATAGTACTGACCATCCACAATGCTATAAGTATCACCTTCTGTACCAAGTACTAACTTAAGGAAGAAATCCTTATCTAATTTCTTATCTGCGTAATCAACATAAGCTGCTGCCTGTTCTTCTGTAGCAAAGTTTGGAACTACAGTGTAGTAAGAATAACCTTCTGTTGCAAAAACTCTAACTTTACTCTTATCTCCCTTGCAATCATCTGGAACAAGTGCGGAAATATAGCCAATGCTATCATCTGTATAAGTAGAAAGATCTGTTCCTTCTTTTGCATTCGTAGTTTCGATTGCATATGCATTCCAGTGTGCAATACGTCCAGCACCTACATTTCTAGTCTGAAGTGATTTCACTGCACCTGCATCATCAGAAGTTGCTTGGTAAAGAATTAATCCACTGTCATAAAGGTCTTCCATATATGCTGCATATTCTGCAAAACCTGGCTGATTTACTACATAAGTAAGTTCTCCATTAATATCTGCCCATTCATTGTAAATGCCAAATGCTGGTAAGATGTTTTCCATGTAAACGACATTGGTATCAACTGCCATAGCGTATCCACCTGCTGGAACCTTGGTAGCAAAGTATGTTAACATTGTTTTATAATCTGTTAATGACATGGAATAACCATTTTCTTCGGATGGGACTGGAATCTGAGCATTTGGATTTTCTGCATTGTATTCCTCTAACCAATCCTTACGATAGCAGATACCAACAGAAGTAGTTGCGAAAGCATTTTTCTGTGGGATAGCGTAAATTTCACCATCTTTGGATGCAGTTCCCCAACCAAATTCAGAGATCTGTTCTTTTAAGTTTGTAGAACCTTCCACATACTTCGTAATAGGTTTTAATGCACCCATAGCCAATAAAGTATAGAACTGATCCTTACCAACCTTTACTGCCTGGTAGTCCTGCTTTAACATAAAGATGTTAGTGACTGCAGTCTGCGCATCCATCGGATCAGCAGGGGACTGTGCATAAGTAACCTTGTATCCGGTTTGCCCTTCCACTAATTTAGCCAATTCAAGTGCATTGAACTCTTCATCCGTAATACCTGCACCAATACTGTAGTAATTAAAGGAATCAACCTTAGGATAATCTGCTAAAGATTTTGCAGCTTCCTTCTCTGGAGCAGGAGTTGCTGTTGCTTCAACCTGAGTATTGTTGCCTTCATTATTACCTTCATTACCCTTTTTGTTGTCATCACTCTTTTTACCGC
Organism: Lachnoclostridium sp.; assembly: GCF_031997925.1. NCBI lineage: Bacteria > Bacillati > Bacillota > Clostridia > Lachnospirales > Lachnospiraceae > Lachnoclostridium > Lachnoclostridium sp. The sequence continues at coordinate 153,618 of NZ_DAMADT010000008.1, forward strand.
AGGCAGCCATAGAAACTACCATTGCGCCAACTAAGAGCATAGATACAACTTTCTTAAATTTCTTGTTGATCATGATATAATCCTCCTTTTAAATTTCGTCTAACCTCATCCCATAACAGCCGGTGATACAATAACGTTCCACAAATTATAATTTAGTCTACTTCCATCTTCTTGTTCAAAATAAGCAAATGGAAGTCTCTCCTCTTCTAATTCGTCGATCCGTTCTATCCCCCCTTCTGTCCATAGTAAAATTTGTTCCTTCGCGTAGTAAAGTCGTTCCTTTAATCCGCCAAGACGTATCAATTGTATTTCAAAGCCAAAGGATTTGTTCTCCTTATGCCATTGATACCGAAAATCTCGTAAAAATCGGTCGAGTCTTTTCAATACTTCGGGAATTTTTGATTGAGCGATT
>NZ_DAMADT010000009.1:0-3091 GCF_031997925.1 Lachnoclostridium sp.
ACTTGCCACTAAGGGCTTTCCATTCGCGTATGTCCTCAATCCCCTCTATGCCAAGTATTTGTTTCCGCAAATCTTCGGTAAGTGGATTATTAAGCTGCTGAACTTCGGAAAAAGTATTATTTCCGCCTCCTGTGACCTCAAGTTTATATTCGCCATATTGAAACTCTGAAGAACGGACTGCCTTTTCAGCCGTGATGTTAATTTGCAAGCTCGCCGCACAAATAAACAACATCCCACATAATCCAAGCGATAATATGGTAAGTACGGCTTTTTTAGGGTTTCGTATGACATTCAAAACCGCAATTCGTATAGGCGTAGATTTTCTATGTCTTGTTTTTATTCTGCATTTAACGTTCTTATAGGCTGAAAATCGCTCGGCTTCGATTGGTGATGCGCTTCCGGCCATTTTCGAGGGAGTACGGACACTTACCCACACAACAAATATCTCAAACAACATCACGGCCAAGGTAGCCCAAAGGGTATTTACCCAATTCCAACCGTCTGGCTGCGTAGCATACCCAACAAGCCAGCCAAACAGGACTCCAGCCATGCCACCAATAACAGCAAGTGTCATGCCCTCATAAGCTACTATCCTTTTAACCTGTCTTTTTGTCGCGCCAAGTGTTCGTAATTGCCCGTATTCTCGTATCTTACTTACAACAGAAATATAGAATATCGTGTAAATAACGATAGCAGCCGCAAACAGTATAAGGCTTCCTATTAGTAAAATAGCCAAAAGGTTATCGACGCTTATAGATTGTCCGATATAATGAAAATATGGACTGTTAAAGCTGATCCGTCCCGCTTCAATATTGTTATCCTCACAAACCTGTGATATGAGTATTTTCGCTTCATCCGCTGTAAAACTATGCACGCTTTCAAGCCACAAATAAGCATTGTACTCTATACTTTCATCACCGATTAACAGTTCAAGGAAAGAATTTGAGAAAAACAGGTTAGATACATTGTTTTTCCACTGTGTATCATCAAATATACCCGTTATTTTGAAAGTACCTTTTATTTTCCTGCCTGCTTCAATCTGGATTGTATCGCCAATATCAACGTTTTGTCCTACCATATCCAAATAGGACTGTGATACTAATATTTCATCTTCATTTTGGGGGTAAACTCCCTCTATTACCACATTTGAATGAGATTCTATCATAACGTCGTTATAGTATATCAAAAATATATCCCTGTCCGGCGTTTCAACATAATCCAAATAATAAGCTACACCCACCTTGTATAAACGGTTGTCACTCATGAGCTTGCCTATTTCTTCAGAACTTACATTTTTAACAATCGCCTGATATGTATCTTTTACCAAATCATAATTCATTTGCCAGACGGAAAGAGTAATTAGCACCAAACTCAATACGACGCATACAGAAAAGACGATTGTAATAACTGCGGCAATATTCCTGCCCTTATTTCCTTTAAGGCTTCTTTTTGCTAGTTTATAAATAATCCCACTATTATTGTTTTTTGTATAATCCATCTTTACCTGCCTTCCACAACACGCCCGTCCTCTATCCTTATGACGGTATCGGCCATTTGTGCAAGCAATTCATTATGCGTAATCATAATAATGGTCTGTCCGAGTGTAAGATTTGCCTGTTTTAATATTTCCATGACATTCTCACTGGATTTACCGTCAAGGTTACCCGTCGGTTCGTCGGCTAACAAGATAGCCGGCTTCCCCACAAGGGCGCGGGCAATTGCTACTCGCTGTTGCTGCCCGCCTGAAAGCTGATTTGCCATGTTATAGAGCTTTTCATTTAAGCCAAGTAAGTCAATTATTTCATCCATATAGCCTTTATCTGGACTGCTACCGTCCAAGTCCAAGGGGAGCATGATATTTTCAAAGACATTGAGAATAGGAACAAGATTATAGCTTTGGAATACAAAGCCTATGTTTCTGCGTCTGAAAATGGTAAGCTGTTCGTCGCTCATAGACTGTATTTGCCGTTCTGCAATGGTAACGGTTCCTTCTGTCGGAACGTCTAAGCCCCCAAGCATATTCAGCAAAGTGGTTTTGCCGCTGCCGCTTGCTCCGACAATAGCAGTGAAACGGCCTTTATCAATTGATAAAGTAACCCCGTCTAATGCCTTTGTGATATTTGGTTCCTTACCATAGTATTTTTTTAGGTTGTTTGTTTCAACAATACTCATAGTATAATCATCCTTTCTGCAAGGAGATTTTCCCTTACTCCATTATGATAATCCTCAAATGTCCCAACATTGTCCCAAACGGTAAAAAGATTGTTACAGATTTAAGACTTTTATATTTTTATCGGTTTTATTACCGCTGTTCTGCAAATATATTGATATTGTTGTCCCCTTGTCCACAACCGATTTTGCCGTAATATACCCGCTTTGCCGGGATAAAATTTCACGCGAAAGGTATAGCCCAACTCCTACCCCGCTTGCTTGCCGCAAACGGTTTTCACGGTAAAACCGCTTGAAGATGTCGTTTATGTGCTGCGGCAATATTCCAATACCCGTGTCCCTAATGTCAATGCGTGAATATAATGCCATTGATTCTACGGATATATCGATTTTTCCATAGTCCGGCGTATATTTCACTGCATTATCCAAAATGTTGAATAACGCTTCGGCTGTCCACCGCATATCAAAATACAAGGATAGTTCGGTTACTTCGCTTTTAATTTCTATATGTTTTTCATTTGCCGTAGGCTGGATAGCAGTTACTGCGGTTTCAAGCAATTCAAAAAGTGGGGACATTTCCGGTTTTGGCGCAATCGTTCCATTCTCCAAACGTGAAATCTTTGTCATGGCTTCAATTAGAAACTCCAATTTACTAACTTGATTTCTCAAACCGGAAGTAAAGAATTGCCGTCGCTCTTTGTCTATGTTTTTATCCTCTAATGTTTCAGCTGCCATTTTAATATTTGATAGAGGTGTTTTTAGTTGATGGGAGATGTCTGAAACTAATTCCTGGACATTATTTTTTAGCTGTTCACTTTGCTCTGCTGCTCCCTGTGTAATTTCCTTGATTTTCAATAGCTTTGCTCCGATTTTGGAAATAAGCGTTTCATCTTCCAAGTCCATAAATCCGTCGGAATTATTT
>NZ_DAMADT010000009.1:3101-27292 GCF_031997925.1 Lachnoclostridium sp.
CAAGCTGCGTACAAACGCTATTCGTGAACCGTACAAATTGAGTACGAGCAATAAAGCGCATTAGAAACAAGCATACGGTTACTAAACCTGCGCAGCAACAAGCTATCAAACGCAAAGTTAAGTCCTTCGACAGTAGAAAGACCGCTATTATCAAGCCGATTAATCCCACCAACGTAACTACAAAAATAATTGTGTCAAGAATTTTTTGTGTAGCTCTATTCATCATCTTTATCACCAATCCATCTATACCCAATGCCGTAATAGGTTTTTATATATTGAAATTCGTTATCAGATAACTTAGAGCGCAAGCGGCTGATAAGCGTTGTTAACGTGTGTTCAGTGACAAAATTACCGTCGTTATCCCAAAGTATTTGAAGTATCTGACTACGGGTCAAAAGCTGCCCTTGATTGGTAATAAAAAGCTTAATTAGCTTCCATTCATTTTGGGTCAACCTTAAAACTTCGCTGCTTTTTTGTACTTGTCCCATTTCTAAATCTATTAATAGGTTTCCGCAATAGATTTTTGTATTGGGTGTTATCACATTTCGTTTCAGCACCGCACCGACGCGCCGTAACAAAATAGGTATGCTGAACGGCTTTGTGATATAATCAGCAGCTCCCGCGTCAAAACCTTCTAAAATATCCGCTTCAAGGTCATTAGCGGTTAAGATAATAGCTGGAATGTTGGTACGACTACTTATTTCTTTGCATAGTTCTATCCCGTTCCCGTCAGGCAAATTTATATCTACAATGCAAAGTTGTAAATTATTGTTATAAATCTTTAATTTAGCGTCGGTATATGTGAATACGGGGATTACTTCATAGCCGGAGTTTTCGAGATGATAACAGATGCCTGCATTTAACATTTCGTCATCTTCAACAATCATTATATTTTTCACAAGTAATCGCTCTCCTTTCGTCGATTGTTTATGTATCTTGCAACTTTAGGCTTTTCTGCGTCTTTTGGTATCAGATAAGTCTATTATATACGGTCTGATGTATAATACCAAGGAGAATATGTGGTTTTACATTTTCCATGCAAAACAACTTCTTTCTTCAAAAAGAGCACAAAAAAACGCCATCCATTGGCTTATCTGCCTTTTTGAATAGCGTTTTGTCATAAAGTTTAATAAAAGGGGTTTGGAGTTAAAAATTCATTTTTGCTAAAAATACTATAATTCCTTAAACATTATGTATCGGATATCTTCTTCCCCTTCTACGTAAAATCCTTCTTTCAGATATAACTGGTAAGCTGGTACGTTATTTTTCGAAACACCCAATACCATCTTTTTGATTCCATCCTGTTTGGCATAGTCACAAACTGTTCTCATGATTTCTAGACCATAACCATTACGTTGATATTCCTTTTTAACACCAATGTATGCGATTAGTCGTAAATCCTCCTCTTTATCAACACACCAAGCATATCCAACGACATTATCCGCCTCGTCAAAAAAGGAATAGAAGTAATTTCCTTTACTCTCTAACCCATCTGGTAATAACTCGCGTACCTGTCCTTCCCAGTCTACCTGTTCTGAGCCTTTTATGTCTGAATAACTTTTAATTAATCCAAATGTTAACTTCATCATTTCATCAAACTCAGTATGGTTCATCCTTCTGTTACTTAACATCTTAATACCCCCCTACATCAGATTAATTTATTATCAAGGTTTAGTTTATAATTTTAGTGAATAAAATTAACCCACCATTATTTTACATATATATGAGGGTATTCTACAGATTATTATAATTTCTTATATTATATTAATTTTCTTACAGGGCGCAATACTTGATAACCTAGTATTTCTGGATTATGTCGCTGATAATCCTGACATACTAACTCATTCCATTCATATCCTTTATCGGTCAAATCATAGTTCCAAGCCAATTGTTCAACTCTTTTCATTACTTCTGAGTTATCTTTCCTATAATCAAAGGTTGGATGATAGAACACATAGTAATAACTTTCAGGAAATTGCTTTATTGAAAATCCTTCCGGTATTTCACCTTCATAATCAAGAGGAACGCCAAAGCCATAAAAATATCCTCGTTTTCCATTTTTCAAAAACCATCCCGCAGTATGTGCGGCAACGACAGGATCACTAACATGGCTCATACTCTCAACAATTCCTGTTATTTCGTCACAATCATGATTCCTCCAAAAGTCACCGTATCCATTTGCATTTTCATCCCATATTCCTACGTACTTATGTGCTGGGATGAACTCCATTCTAACATTAGGGTTTGTTAAACAAGTTTCATTCATTGTATCCTCTCCTTTTTTTACTTGATAAGGCGGAAGCACTTCCTGCCGAATCGACAGCTTAAGAGGTCTGGGTTTCTTTCGATAGGCAGCCGGTGTACACCCATAAGCATGAACAAATGCTCTAGTCAATGCTTCCTGCGAAGAATAACCATATGTTATTGCGATATCTAGAATACGATGATCCGTATCACGTATTTCTATCGTCGCTTTCGCAAGTCTTCTTCCTGCTACATAGCTCTTTATTGTCATTCCTACAATTTCATGAAATCTGGTGGAACAGTAATAGGGAGAATAACCTATTTGATTTGACATCTCCAATAGACTAGGATTCTCACAAAGATGCTCCTCCAAATAATCAATGATTTTTTGTATTGACTCATTCCACTTAAACATTGTGTTTCCCTCCTTTCTAGTAAATGATAACAAATCCCTGCTACACTTTTCTTGATATAAGTTGTGAAGATATAATATTCTAACATAACACCATATCTTTCACATCTACGAATAGATATGATACATCTTGGAAAATCAAATATGGAAATAAAATAGCAACTATATGACTACGAATATAAGTAATATAGTTGCTATTTCTTTCATTATTTTTTCAGTCAAAGCGGATATTCGCAATCCGCTTACGCACCAGCTCTACCTCATTGCCACTACATGCATTTTAAGCAGGCAAGTCCTTACCCCCGCTTAAAGAAGCGGAGGACTTCCCTGATGAGGTTAAAATACTACTTCACCACGAACCATAACCTTCTTGATTTCAATCTCATTATTAAAGACAATCAAGTCCGCATCTTTTCCTACACAGATAGAACCTTTTTTGTCATCTATCTTTAATAACTTTGCCGGTGTTAAACTCGCCATTTTTACTACCTCATGAAGTGGAGTATCTGTGAGAGTATGCATAGTTCTCACCAAACGGTCTGACGTTGCCACACTTCCGGCAAATGCAGTTCTATCTGGTAGTTTTGCAACTCCGTCTTCTACAATACATCTTTGACCTGAACTTTTAGACCCTAACAGATACCCCCCATCCGGCATACCTGCCGCTCTCATACTATCGGTAACAAGACAAATTCTATCAGCGCCTTTTATTTTTACAATGAGTTTAAGAAGTTCCGCCGGGAGATGACAACCATCCGCAATTACTTCAACAAATAAGTCATCAATTAGATAACCTGCCTCAATTGCTCCGGCAACCCTATATGCATTTTTCCGATGCACTCCTGTCATACAGGAATAAAAATGAGTCAGTGCAGTAAGCCCATTTTCATAAGCTCTCATAACTTCTTTGCAGGTTGCGTCCGAATGAGCCAGGGAGCTAACAATATGATATTTTCTAAGCTCTTTTAAAAATTCTTCAGAACCTGGTAACTCAATTGCAAAAGACCATCTTAAAATTCGATTTGAGTATGTAAGAGCATCCATGTACTCCTTAGGGTCCGGATTTCTAAGGTATTTAGGATCTTGAGCACCCTTTTGAGATTCCGCAAAATAAGGTCCTTCCAAATGAAGTCCAAGAATATTTGGCATACCTTTTTTTTCTAACTCAATGGTCTCGAAAAATTCTAAAAATTCCTTCAGTGACTCCCTAGTACTAGTAAGTGTTGTAGGTACAATCGAAGTAGTTCCATGCTTCATATGGGTATAGCATGCTTGATACAAACTTTCTTCTGTCTGATCCATAAAGTCAGCTCCACCCGCACCATGAGTATGAATATCGATAAAACCTGGGGAAAGAAATTGATTTTGTAAGTCGATTATAGTATCCGCAGCTTCCATACATGGCTCGTCAAAGAAAATATGACTTATCACCCTATTTTCAACTCTTACATCCCCATGATAGACTCCTGTTGGTGTAATAATTCGGCCATTCTGAAATAATACACTTGCCACTGCCTTTCACCTCCTTGTTTTACTACAGACAACGGACTTTCCCTCGGAATCGATCCAAAAACTGATTGTTCCACTCATCACCGTTCGGGCAGTTCCCACTTCGCCAAACCGGAGGATTTACACCTTCGTTTACCAGCATATTGATTGCTTCTACCACTATGCTATTTAGTACATAAGCATTGGCATAAGTACTTAATGCTCCAATCTTTTGTTCAAAACCTTCCAACTCTATCGTCGCATCACCCAATCGTACTTTACAATCAATAGAACAATCCACTATTTCATGAAGATTTTTCTTAGAAGGATGACGCGCCGGATGATCTTTCGGGCATTCTATTGCATGCTTATGGGAACTTACACCGATAACCTTTGCACCATGTTCTTTTGCTGTCAGCGCGGCATCAATGGTTGCAGAATTAATTCCATACGCATTGCATACAAGAAGTAAATCATCTTCTCCAATTCCGTAATCCTCCACAACAATTCTCCCATATCCCGGAAGTCTCTCTGCCTGCATTGATTTCAATGCACCATTGCTTAACATTGTTTCCTGATTTAAAATAGCACTTACATGCATTAAACCTCCTGCGCGGAAAAATATTTCCATAGCAGCTAGATTCGAATGACCACCCGGACCAAATACATACACCAGTTTATCTTTTTTCACCTGATCTGCAATCATACGAGCTGCATTTAATATATTTTCCTTTTCTGTGCTTCGAATTTCATCTAAAATTCCTATTACCTCGTTGTAATACAAGTCCATAACGGAACCTTCTACCATTATAACCACCTCTATAATCTTTCCATCAATTGATGTATTGTTTCCTCTATCTCTTCTTTATACGTTCCTGCTAATGCAAAATACAACGCAGAACCAACCGGCTCATAACCGCCTTCCCTAATCTGTTCTGCTGTACAAAGGTAACCAATCATACCATTGGTATAACAAGTACAGATCGCCGAGTTATCCATTGTTCTTGCAAACTCTGCATAATATTGTGAAACTTCTGCATTAAATGTGAAGATTGTTAACTGAGAACCAAACCTTAATTTAGATATCTCAATTACCTCATATGGCCTTAGATTTTTCTCCATAACTTTTTCTAGCCACTGTCCAGCTGCTTCTTCCGTTTTCGCTTTTTCTTTTATCTCAATAAGCAACGACTCACTCGTAAGCGGTAATTGATATTCTTCTTTCTTTATCTCTATCTCCTCATCTACTCGAATCCCTTTTGATTCTATTGTTTGCATACAGCTTTTATAAAAATCTTGAGCAAACTGTTTCACATAATCATATTCACAAGCCACAAATCGATCTCCTAAAACACAGTTTGGTCTAAGATCTGCTGTACACCCCTGTAGAAAGAGAGATGTAGATCCTTTGTAGGAATCATCCAGCATACGGAGTGCTATTCCCGGATAATCTGGATGTACCTGATTCCCATTTGATAGATTCGCATGGCAGGGATAATGGATTAGAAAACCTTTTATCGTATGATCAAGTCTTCGATAGGAGATCACAGTCAAATGCTTATCTGCCTCTACCTGATAATTTGGTTTCATCTCAATCTGTCCCCGCTCATTCTTTACACGGCGGAACACATTCATATCACTGATTCCATTATGCCTAGCCATACATACTTCTTCACAATCATCTTTTGCTTCTAGAACAGCTTCTATTACCTGATCTTTTAACCACGCTACATAGTCTTCCTCGATAGTTTCCAGTTGTGGAATAAAGGAGGTCCCTGTCCCCGGACCAGAGTGATTATGAGAAGCAATAAAAAATATAGATTGAATAGGGAGTCCTGCTGCGTCAGCAGCCTCCTTCCTTGCTATTTCTACAAATTCACTATTCCACCATAATAAATCCCCATAAAGAAAGATAAGAGTATCATTGCTATATTCCTGATAGTGAACACGGAGATAGATATCTTCTAGTACATTATCAAAAACATCATTTCTTGTTGCATAACCGCATAATCGTACTGGTCTTTTTGGAGTAATGATTCGTTTTGCTGTACCAAGTTTCATAACAACTCCTATCTATATGCTTTTGCATATATACAAATCAAGATGTATGTATCACCAGTGCACTTTATTAGTTGAATATTCTTTCTCACCCTTGAAATCATACCTCTTTAGTAAGCTGTGTGAACTTCAGACTCTACTTGGTGTATAATTCAACAATTTTAATAAAGTTTCTCATGATATGGAATGGGTCTTTTACTGGTAGTGCCACTACTTTGTTCATTGGTTTACCATCTCTTGCACAAATCTGCATCCACTCACCGATTTCATGGTTTGGAAATACTTGAAATACGTAATCCTTACTCAGTTCATACCTTTTTTTCATATCTTCCTCTCCGGTTAGTTCATATAATAAAAGGAACAGATATAATATTTCAGAATGCGGCCACCAAAGTTTCATATCCCATGTATCTAAGATAAGCTTTTCATAGGAACATGGATCATCATGAATCAGCTCTCCTTTCGGTTTACATCCTCCATATTCTTTGTCCCAGCCCAAATCAAAAGTAACTCTTGCAATCTGTAAGATCCTAGGAAGATATTGCTTTAAATGATTCGTATCTTGCAAGATTTCAATTAAAAACCATAAATCCTCTAAAGTATGACCCGGATTTATGTGTCGATCTAATAGCCGATGCTCTCTGTTCTCCAAAGTGGATTTGTGTTCTCTTATAAGTCCTCTTTCATCATACAGTTCATTTAAGATATAGAGCGCTTTCGTTAAAGCGTACTCTCTTTCTTCTTCATAGGCGTATCCCAATTCCTTTTTCATATTGTAGTATTCATACACTGTATTCACGAGAATCATTGGAATTCCATGAATACGGTACCCTTCCGGAATTGGATAAGGCTCTGTCTTAAATTGATTTTCCTCAACTCTTCTAACAATACTTTGATAAAGGCTTTCCACCACTTTTATATCAAGATAACCAGTAACTTTATGATATTGTGACATACCAATCAATGCAAAACAATCAGCATAGATGCTGGCATCATAAAGCCCTGTACTGGAATCAGTAAGCATCTTCCCGTCTCTTGTCAGCAGATAACAACACTTACTTTCGTAAATAGCGTATTTCGTGATAAATTCATATGTACTATCCATCCAACGCCTAATGTCCTCTGCAACTAAATTCGTGATTACCTTATCTTTTATAAGCATATCGATTCGACCAAGTATCCAAAGCCATCTTCCCTGAGACCAAGTAAATTTTTGATCACTGATCATTTCGTCACCATAATTATTAATACAATTTAAAATTCCTCCATACATATTATCTTCATACTTTGACCAGTATGGAAAAAAATTTTCCGTGATTTCTGATAAATAAAGCTTAATTATTTCCTCTCTCATTCTATGAATCACCACTCCTACGAATATATAAAAAAAGTTTCTCTTATCGAATTCATATAGTACCTATTGCTTCTTTTCTTTCTTAAAACAATGCTTAAAACTAGTGTGAAGTTTTAGAATTTCTAAGGTGGCGTCCTTCGCCACCTTAGAAATTCTCTTCACACTACTTATATTGTTCTTATAATATCAGTATGTACTGTCCTACTAAGCGACTTTATTAAACTTACTCATTCTTATCAGAAAGAGCAGCCATTAATTGCTCAATTTCTGGTTTCACTGGCTTTTTAGCAACATATTGATTATATAGACCAATGCCATAGTAAACAACAAAGGAAGTTGCTAGTGGTGCGATTAACGCGATATCAGCTTCAAAGGAAAAACCTAGCTTTGTTGCTACAAAGACACCAAGTCCGGCTATCATCGATGCAATTGCTGATTTCGAATCGCAGTATTTAAATCTTGGGAATAAACCTAACAATAATGGAATCGCTGTTGGCCCAAGTAAAGCTGCAAACCAAGTTAAGATTAATCCGGTAACACCACCAAAATAATCACTAAATAACGCAAGGATCACAGTGAATCCGGTAAATACAATAGTTGTAATTCTAGCATACCAAAGTGATTTCTTTTCAGAAGCTTTTAGTATCTCTGGTTTAAAAATCGGTAGGATATCTCTTGTTAACACAGCGGCTATCGTATTGGCATCCGAGTTACACATTGTCATTGTATTCGCAAACATGGAAGCCAGTACAAGCCCTACCATACCAATTGGTAAAAATGTATTCGTAAGTGTTGCATAAAGAGTAGCCTCCGCTGCTTTCTGCGTTAATCCTGGGAATATCAATGGTCCGCAGAACATTGGGAAGAACAGGATGAATGGCCATACCAAATATAATCCTGCGGAGAATAATGCAGCTTTCTTTGCTTCTTTTCCATTTGGCGTAGAGATGAATCTTGCCGCAAGATTCCAGGTACCGCCACTATAACTAAAGAAAATAACAAAGAAGTAAAGAAGCGTCCAGCTAAGGGATCCCTGACCTCTTCCAGCATTAAAAACAGCCGTACCCGCTGTTGGTAATTCACTAAATACGCTAAAGAAATTTAGTCCGTAATCTCCTAAGTGGATAATAACTCCGATAAACAACGCTAAACCTGCCGCCACCTGTATGATGAATTGTACAAAGTCGGTCCAAAGATCTGCTAAAATACCACCTATTGCAATATAAATTAAAGATACTATACCAGAAACAACAACACCAACCCAGATAGGAATTCCGGTAAATCCATAAAGTAACAGTCCCATTGAGGTCCATTTTGCTGCTACGTCTAACAGTTTCGTAACAATACCGGAAATTGCGATTAATAATTGAGCTGATTGGCTATATCTCATCTTTAAATATTCCGTAGGTGATTGAATTCCTAAAGCTCTACGAAGTCTTGGCCACCTTGGAATGATTGTAACTGCACCGATTACGGTTGCTATAGCAATATTGACCGCCCACCAAAAATAAATTGACATACCTTGTGTATACGCGATACCGGCATAACCAACAAAGACAACCCCGGAATATCCGGAAACATGATGAGAGATACCTGATAGCCACCAAGGAATTTTTCCACCGCCAATAAAGAAGTCCTCTGAACTATTAATATTCTTACCGGAGCGAATTCCGATCCATAATATCATCACGAAAAACAATATTACTACAAGCCAATCAAGCCAATGCATAACCATTGTATCCATAATTTTCTCCCTTCGTTATGAAATATTTTTTAATCTTTCTTCTGCATAATGTTGATTAAACTTCCTGCTTTTCTCATTTTCATCCACCGACTGCAATTCATTCATCACACTTACATAATGAACCACGTCGTTTGATGAAAAGTATTCTAATAAAAAACGGTCCAACTTCATATCTTGCTTGGAAACATAACGATTCCATCTATACAAAGTGAAACCAAATATAACTACAGTGATAAAAGGTAATAGAAAATTGATATAAAATCCGTTAAAATATGTACTTAAATTAATATGAAATGCAAATACAGATAGTATTAGGGCTATCAATATTTCTATAGGCATTACAAGTCGTAATATTATTTTTAACCCACTTGCCGAGGAGAATCTTTTCAATTCTCTTACAATCGCACATTTCGTAAATTCCTTTCCATACTCCCTTAAAAGCTTCGGATTGACTACTACGATAAATTCTCCAGTCTGACGTATCGGTGATATAATTTCTACCGTTCTTCCTAGAAAAGCATATTTATCCATGATATCAGAAGTAAATAGCAAAACATTGCAATTAACCGGAAGTTCCAGAGACATTGGATCTAATTTACCATAGCTTGTTACCGAATAAGGCATAACCATAAACTTTTTAATTAATCCACCAATCACAATTGCCCCTATCATACCGATAAGACAGACTAACCAGATCCTCTCCGATGCAAGTATCATTCCTAGTATAAAATTAAGTGCTGTGAGAGGGATTATTCCAATGATGTAATATAGGTTCAAGCTTTTTAGTTTCATCCGTTCCTCCTTTACATTGCTATTTACTTTTCTTATAACCTTCTTGACTTCGAAACTTTTTCTCTTATAATCCGATTAATACCTTTCATAACTACGATATACTATCCTTTATAACTTTGATGCACTATCCTTATCAGCATATAAGTATGTGTTATTATGCGTTCTTAATATGCTGGCTGGACAAATTTCACTGATTGGTCCCATAAAAGTGTCCATAATAGCTTGTGCTTTTAAAATTCCTGGTACAATACAAAAGATATGAGTCGCCTCTATAAGCTTTGGAATTGTAACTGTAAAGGCATACTTAGGAACATCCTCCAGAGTTTCAAAACATTTATCATGTACCTGTTGTTTTCTGCAACTTTCCTCAAGCTCAACGATCTTTATGTTTTTAGGATCTTTAAAATCTGCTACCGGTGGATCATTAAATGCAATATGGCCATTTTCTCCTATTCCCATGAAAACAATATCCAAAGGATGCTCCTTCATGACTGTCTCTAATCTCTCGCATTCTTCTACCGGCTCTTTTTCACCATTGATTAAAAATATCTGATTGAAAGGAACCCTATCAAATATTGCATCTTTTAAGAAAGCTCGAAAAGTGCGGGAATCCTCTTTCTCTAACCCCATATATTCATCCATATGGAAAGCATTGATTTGTTGCCACGGAATACTTTTATCCTCTACTAAAGCTGCTAAAAATTCATTCTGAGATGGGGCAGCGGCAAACATACAGTTGATTACTTTTTTCTCTTTAAGTAGTTTTTTTATACATTCCGAAGCTTCTGCGGCAGCTACCTCTCCCATTTCTTCCCTGGTATCATAAATATTTATGACAACCTTATCATATTGCTTTTGAATCATTATTGCCTCCATGCTGCGACATCTTTTAGGAGCAGCTAATGGCTCAAGTTTGGCGCAGCACAAACTTGGCGAGTGTACACTCTTATCTCCTTACCTTCTTATGAATCTTACGTACAGAGTCTCTCTCTACTAAGGATGGCTGCATTAGGATCTGTACCGTATCGTGACTTATATCTTTAATTCGGTTAATCAGTACTTTGGCTGCTAAGCTTCCAGTTTCTGTTGCAGGCTGATGTATGGTGGATAATGCTGGAGTTACCATCTCGCTGATTGCAATATCGTCAAATCCCATAACAGATATATCATGCGGAATCTGAATATTCTCCTTTTTTAAATGATTGATTAATCCAATCGCAATCATATCATTTACCGTAACTACAGCATCCGGAAGATACTCTCTTTGCATTAATAGTTTTCCAAGCTCCTGCCCAAGATAGTAATCTTTCTTTTCAAAATTCTGTTCTTCGACAAAAGAATAAATAACCTTTCGCCTGCTGACACTTAAATTGAAATCCTTAAGTGCCTGTTTATATCCTTCATACATCAAACATCTGCTTCTTCGATCCAATTCACCTGAAGCAAATACAATGTCTCTGTGACCACATTGTATTAAGTACTCCGTAGCCAAGTATGCCCCCTTGAAAAAATCGAACTGTATACAATCTCCCTTATAACCATTAAAACTCTGATCAAACAGGATTAATGGCATCTGCATCTCTTTTATACGTTCAATCAGTACATCACCGCTGTTCACACTGGATAATATAATACCAGCTACATTTCTTTCTTCCAGCATATTTAAGTGGTTTAATTCCAGCTGCTGATTACTCATTGAGTTACATATAAAGGGAACATACCCCTGACTTAAGCACTCCTGTTCTGCAGCTGATAGCAGCTGAGAATAGAAAGGATTTGTGATAGAGGGAACAACAATTCCGATTTCACAGCTTTTTCCTTTCCTTAACATCTGGCTAAAAACATTCGGCTTATATCCCACCTGATTTGCTATATCTATAATCTTTTGCTTTATCTCTTCACGCACAGGGTAGTCCGATCCACCTAAGACACGCGAAACAGTAGCAATGGAAACTCCAGCTTGTTTTGCAATATCAGAAATGGTTATCTTTTTTCTGTTTTTTGCCATATTTAACCTCCGTACTAACATACAATTGCATTTATTACAGTAAACGTTTTCTGTTGCATTTAGTATAACATGCATATTTTCAAAGTGTCAACCCGCTTGATTTTATACATTTTGCATTGTTTTACTATCATTAAATAGCATTTTAAGTATATTTTTCTATAATATTTTCTATGAATAGTAGTATTTGTTCTAACTTTTTTCTATTTTAATTTTCCTAATCCTTGCTATTACAGCGATTAAATTTCTTTTAGTAGAAAATTATTATTGATTATCTCATGCTGATAAGCTCTATTTTTCTATAATAAAAGTAATTTTTTCAGATATTTTCATAACGAAAAGACACGTATTTTCTATTAGAATTTTCATTTTCATGATTATGCACAAAATACTTATCATATTTTGTGTATATGTACCAAAAAAAGCTTCCACTGAAGTTTCACAACTTACAGCAGAAGCTTTTTCATTCTCCCAACATTTCAAACAAGAAAAAGGACTCTTCGCGATTTTCCTTGTTATTAATAAATATCACATAAGTGATAGATTATATGTTAAAAAATTTCATTTGATTATTTAGATTTTCCGCAGTTTGCGCAAGCACTGATGCGTCCTGTTCTACCGTAAAACTATGTTCTGTTATTTGCACAGCATGGTTTGATAGATTTTCCGAGGTTGCAAGTATCTCTTCTGCTGCTGCAGATTGTTCTTGTGTTATAGCTGCTACCGAAGTAGCCACGTCATCTACACGGTTGACATTCACAATCATATCTTCGACAATATAACTAGTCTCACTGATTGTTACATAGATTTTATGAAATGTATCACTGGCCATCTGGATTAAGTCAATACTATTTTTAATACTATCCGAACTTTCCTGTGTCTTATCTACGGTATTGGTTACAAGTTTTTGTATCTTTTGATTTAACTCCGCTATGCTTTTCACAGAACTCTCACTTGTTTTGGCAAGCTTTCTAATTTCTTCTGCAACAACAGAAAATCCACGTCCAGATTCCCCTGCTCTTGCTGCTTCTATCGCTGCATTTAGCGATAATAGATTCGTTTGACTTGAAATATCAGCAATCAGCTTTACGATATCATTGATTTTTTCGCTTGACTCAATTACCTGTTCCACTGCTTCTTTTAGCTGAGATACATTGAAGTCAACACTCTTCATAGCAGAATCAATATGAAGCATATCTTCTTTACCTTTTTCAGATATCATAACGGTATCCTTCATCTTTTCACTTGCATCTTTACCTTTTTGCCCTGTTTCTGAAGCTACCATAGAAAGAGAGGTTGTATTCTCTGCAACATCAGTTACAGCCTTGGCTAACTCATCTACCGTTTGATTTAATTCTAACATTGCATTTGATTGTGTTTGTGCTGATTCATATAATACTTCAGCAATTTTATTACTGTTATCAGATTGCTTTCCTAAACTGTTAGACATACTGGTAACTTCTATAATTGTACCTCTCATTGTTTCAATAAATCTTTGCATGTTATTGCACATCATAGCAATTTCATCATTTCCGTTAATGCTCACATCAACAGAAAAATCGCCCGCTGTAATTTTTTCAATCGAGCTATTTAACTTTTTCACTGGTCTTATGATATAATGAATCACTCGTTCTACTAAAACTACTAACACAATCATAGAGCTTAAGAATAGGACAAGTAAAGTACTTTGAAGATTGTTTAATGTTTGTAGGATTTCGGAATGAGGTATGTATCCAATCACCTTCCAAGGAGTGTTTTTAATTGATTGAACATCGACAGAATATTTACTTCCATCTAATGTTAACTCAGTGATTTCATCAATATCTAAATTTATCCCATTCGCCATGTCTGCAATCAATTTATTATTATTACTACTATTAAAATCAGTATTGATTAAAGTTTCATCATTGATTGCAAGAATCTTACTGCTAGTTACATCTACAATAAAAAGTTTGCCAGTTTCCTTTATCTTTTTCGTACTAATAATTTTCGACATATTTTTTAATGAAATATCTGCTACAGCGACTTTTTGTACTCCATTTGCTGACTTAAGTTTAGCAGAAGCACTTACTACATATTCACCAGTATGAGCATCTAGATATGCTGTTCCGTATTGGAAATGTTCATTTTGAAGCCCTTCTTTAAACCAATCTTTATCAGCAACTATATAATCAGATGGCATTGTAAAATCGAATGGAGTAATCATTTCTTGTCTGTCAGTTCCAACATATACACCATACTCAAAGCTATCATTCTGATTCATAGTTGTTTTTAAATACTTTAACAAAGCGTTGTTATCTAATTCAACATTATTCAGCGTATTCTGAATCTGATTTAATGAGGTAATTATTTCTTGTGACCAAGTTTCTATCTCATTCGCATTTGATTTGGTTAATGACTTTACCAGTTGATTTGCATCATCCATTATGATTTTTCTTGAAGTTGTATAGGTAATCATGAGTAGTGTGCCAATCGCTAGGACTACAAGCGGTGCAATTATTAAAATTAGTTTTGTTTTTATACTTCTTTTTATCTTCGGTTTTCTTACTTCTTTTTTTCCAATGGTCATATAAATCTCCTGTGCTTTAACTATATTTCTTCTTTCGTATCCTTATCAATTAATTCTTCTTCGCATGACGCTGAGATTTTACAAATCTGATTCATGTACTTCTTTAGTACTACTTTACCACCTTGATCTTCTTGTAACTCTAACAATTCATTTTTTAGTTGTTTCGAAAAAATAACTGGATTGCCAGAAACCCCGTCCCAGGTCACACATCCAGCTATTTTTTCCTGACTAAGAGTTTCCTTAATTAGTCTTTCCACGGTCTCTGTCTTAATGAAAGGTTGATCTGCAACCATAAACATATAGTAATCTGGTTGCATCTCTCCTTCAAGTAAACCAGCTTTAATGGAATATGAGATTCCAAGAGTACTATTTGGTGAATTTATAACATGGGTTCGATTGTGCAGGAATGGATCCGCCTTTAGTTCTTCCACTGCCTCCATGACTGGTTCAAACCGAGTAACAACATAAAGCTCTCTGTCAAAATCCTTTAATAGCAATTCCTTCATAACTTCTAACCCATACAAAAACATTGGCTTCTCATTAATAGAATATAAAAGCTTATTACTCCCAAAACGACGGCTGTTTCCAGCCGCCAGTAATATAAGTCTAGTTTTCATTTTTTAAAACACCCATCATAATCTTCTCAGGAGTTATTGGTAATTCACGATGCCATACTCCAGTCGCATTATAGATTGCATGCGCAATCGCAGGGGAAGGAGTATTAATTACGATTTCACCAATTGATTTTGCTCCAAAAGGACCAGTTTGTTCGTAGCTACTTTCAAACTCAACTCGCATCTTACATAGGTCTAGACGAGTTGGAATCTTATATTGCATAAATGAATTTTCATAGATTCTACCTACAGAATTATAGGTTACATCTTCATACAATGCCATACCGATACCTTGTGCCAAACCACCTTCTGTTTGAACACGAGCTAAATTCGTATTGATTACAGTACCGCAGTCAACTACTGCTGCATAATCTAAAAGGGTGGTAGCTCCTGTCTCTTTATCTACCTCAATCTCAACCATACCAACCATAAATGGAGGCGGTGAAACAGTAGAAGAATGTGATACCGTTACTTGTGTAGCTTCCGTATTACCGCACATGGACTTTGTTGCAATGTCCATTAATGTGATTTCTTCGCTACCATCAACTTTACTAATCTTCTTACCTTGAAAGACTAAATCTTCAATTGGACAAGATAACATTTCGGCTGCTAACTTACACATCTTTTCTTTTAGTTGAAGACAAGCTTTCTCCACAGCTTTACCTGTCACATAAGTTGTACTGGATGCATAGGAACCAGAATCATAAGGAGAACTGTCCGAATCCGCTCCATATACAACGATATCATCAATATCGCATTCCAAACACTCTGCTGCCATCTGTGCTAAGATGGTATCACAGCCAGTTCCCATATCTGCTGCTGCAATGGATAATGCATAAAATCCCTCATCATTTAACTTAATTGTAGCAGAACCTACATCGACTCCTGAAATCCCAGAGCCTTGCATTGCCATAGCAACACCGATACTTCTTATTTTCCCATTTCCTAAATCAACTGCCAAAGGTCTGTTATCCCAATCAAACATCTCTTTTGCTCTAGTCATACAACGCTCTAAGGCGCATGAGCTGTTTGTCTCATCATGATATGATGGCATGATTTGTCCTTCTTTTACCATGTTCTTCTCACGGATTTTTACAGGGTCTATGTTAAGTTTCGATGCTAACTCATTCACTACTGATTCCACAGCAAAGATTCCTTGCGTTGCACCATATCCACGGTAAGCGCCAGCGGATTGAACATTCGTATACACTACATCATAACCAAAACGGTAGGCCTCTAGGTTATTGTTATATAGAGTTATCGTTTTTTGTCCAGAAAGTCCTACTGTAGTTGGTCCATGTTCTCCATAAGCTCCTGTGTTTGATAATGTATAGATATCCATTGCACGAATAGTACCGTCCTTCATAGCACCAACACGTACTTTGATTTCCATCTCATGTCTTGGTGTGGAAGCGATTTGACTCTCTTCTCGTGTATAAATTAGTTTTGCCGCCTTACCAGTTTTCCATGTAACAAAAGCAGGAAATATTTCCGTTACACAAGTTTGTTTCGCGCCAAATCCACCACCGATTCTAGGCTTTGTGACACGTATTTTGGATTTTGGAATATCTAGTGCATTTGCTAAAATACGTCTTACGTGGAAAACAATCTGAGTAGAGCCTATTACATGCAATCTTCCGTATGGATCAAGCGTTGTATAGGTTCTAAATGTCTCCATCATTGCTTGTTGGTTTGCTTTTGTATGATAAGTATTTTCTACAATAACATCACACTCTGCCATCACGCTATCGACATCGCCATGAACGTTTGAATCGGTTGCACATAGGTTTCTTTTATTATCCGCACCAACCGGGCAAAGTGCTTCCCAGTTTTCTTCTGGATGAACTAACACTTTATTATCTTTTGCAGCCCTAAAATCTAGAACTGGCTCTAGTACCTCGTACTTTATTTTAATTAATTTAAGTGCTTTATCAACCGCTTTTTCTGTCTCTCCGGCTACAATCGCCACTGCATCACCTACAAAACGAAGTCTTTGGTCTAAAATTAATCGGTCATATGGACTTGGTTCTGGATAGGTCTGTCCCGCCATCGTAAAACGTCTCCCAGGTACATCCTTATAAGTGTAAATTGCTTCAATACCTGGTACCTTTTTTGCAATCTCTATATCAATCTCATTTATCATTGCATGTGCATAAGGGCTATGCAGTACCTTAACTACCAAGCAATCATTTGGTGTTACATCATCTGTATAAACAGGTTTTCCTGTCACCAATGCCATGGCATCTAATTTTCGAATTGGTTTATTTACGATTTTAAAATCAGCCATTAGCATACACCCCCTTTTTCTTTCTTAAAGTTAAGGTATGCCTTGATTCCACGAAGTTGTCCCTCATATCCTGAGCATCTGCATAGATTTCCTGATAGATACTGTATAATCTCCTCGTCAGTAGGATCTGGATTTTCACGAAACATGGCAATTGCGTTCATGATAAGACCAGGATTACAAAATCCGCATTGTTCTGCACCTTGATCTGCGATAAATGCTCCAAAATCTTCGGCTTCTTCTTGTAAACCTTCTAATGTTGTTATTTTCTTGCCATCTACTCTAGCCACTAGAATACTACAAGAAAGCACTGGCTTGTCCTCTACAAAAACAGTACATAATCCACAATTTGCTGTCTCACAGCCTCTTTTTACACTGTAGCAGCCATGAGCACGTAAAAAATCGATTAATAACATATCGGCAGCAACGTCTTCCGTCACCATTTTTCCATTGATCCATAACTTAATCTGCATAAGACGTCACCTCATAATCCTTTAACTTTAACAACGCGCGCTTTGATAGCACGCCAGAAAGTATTTTACGATATTCCTCACTACCACGCATGTTGCTTCCAGTAATAATCTGACTTTTAATAAATTCGCCAAATTTTTCTGCACTTTCCTGTGTAATACCATCTTTTAGTAGATCGTTAGTATCGTACAAACAAACTGCTCGCTTTGGTCTGGCTCCTATCACACATCGATACGTTCCTTCAATATTGCTAACCGCACAAGTCAATAGAGGAAAGTCTGTCTTTGTATTTCTTTGTGAAAGGTAAGCCACCTTCATCTTTTGTTTTTTAATAATTACACGTATTAAAAGATCATTATCATAAGGCATCTTTGAGAATTCCTCAATTGAAACAATTCCCTTTTGATATAATTCAACCGAAGCATCCAAAGCCATGAATATTGTAAGCACATCAGAAAAACCATAACGACCGAATATACTTCCGCCAATCGTTGCAAGATTTCGAAATTGAATACCTACGATGTGTTTTACACTCTCAGAGGCTGCGTTATTTGTCATAGAATTGATACCTTTATGTAACTCCAAGGTACGAAGTGTTACCATAGCTCCAATTAAGTAGCTATCCTCTGTTTCTTCAATCGTATCTAATCCTAAATCTGATAAATCAATGGCTGTACCCACACTTTTTTTCTGCATCTTCAGCCAAAGCATTCCGCCAAGAATCACGTTATTTTTCTTTTGGTTTAATTCATAGGCTTGTTGTAAACTTTCTGCTTTTACATACTGGTTAATTGTTAACACGTGTATCCTCCCTTATGTCTATTTCATATCAAAAACCTTATGACAACTACTACGAAGCTTTCAATCATTTAGCTAATCGTATAAAAAAGAACCCTGTCTTTGATAAAATTATCGATTATACCGTCCTTATGTTATCTTGTTTTACTGAACTCGCAAAATTCACTAAATATAGAAATATCTACATTTTATAACTGAATTATTTCTTATTAAAAGCATTTGCAAATCCTTTGATATTCTAGCATGGTAAAATAGCTTTGTCAAAGCGAAAGATAATTTTTCGGTCAGCATTCTAGGCTGATGTGGGACCTAATGATGCAAGGCAGCTTCGAGGCTTTATAAAGAGGTCTACCGAATCGATGCAGTGCGTTTTCACAAGAATGTGGATACCTTGTTCGCACTTTATAGGAAAGTGTGAAACTTCCTATAAAGCGAGAGAACAGGCCTATCAGTAGAATCTGATAAGCCTGTTCATCAATATATCGTAATCTTAATATAATTAACCCCAAAGAAAACAAAAGAATAACTATCGCGATACATCGGACTCTTACTACCATCCCAAGTACCGTACATATGGAATGTTTCAGGTCCAACTCCTAATGGTTCATATGCATTAGCACAATGAAATGGCCCCAATAAATTCCGATTACCGTTCTTTAAACGTATTCGTAATATATTCTCTCCTTGTATTAGATAATCAGAAAGATTAGCTTCTTTATCAAACAATAGATTTTTTACCTTTTTTCCATTGAGAATTATTTCCGCAAATGCAAACCTTCCCTCTAAGGTAAGCTTAGAATAAGTTTCTAGCTCTTTGACCTCAAAGTGTTTTTCAAGTAGTAGTTCTCCAGCAAAGAATAGGAATCCCTCTTGTACTAATCTACTGATATCTACATGTTTTTTCTGTTTTACTAAAGTAAATCTACCTGTAGTTAATATCGACAGATGACATTCCTCACTATTTGCCTCCTCTTTTACATCCACTACTTCACCCTTTTCCCTCATACATATTTCATACCCATCTAAAGCTTCTACTCCAAAATTCCCATGCAAATAGATACATTCAATATCTGTATCATAACTTAAGCAATTCATTAAGGACTCCGTATCATCCCCCTCATCCAAATGTAAATGATATACCATTGGATCTTGATAATACTCTATTTCAAATACAACCTCATTCTTTCCAACTTTGACTAATGATACAATATCACAACAAATAAAGCTCTTGTCTAGAATACCTTTTTGTGACAACGCAATCTCTTGTCCATTCAACCATACATTCTTATAATGTTGATCTTCTGCCTCGATTATTAACAAATTAGATAATTCTTTTACCTCAAATTCATACTTTAAATAGATTGTTCTATTTTGTCGCTCAGATAGTAAACGATAAGAAACCGCCATAATTGGCATTGATTCATCATAGGTTATGTTGTCATAAGATAAGCTTACATAATCAATTGTTAACTGATTTCTTACCTCGGATACCACGTTGAAATTCGTGTCTAACTGTTGTAAGATTGTATTCCCTTTTTCTTTTGGCATTGGGGATGCTAAATCATCTACATACAGTAACACTGACTGTCCTGGATCAAGTGTTAACGGTACAACAATACCACAATCCCCTGCTTCAAAGTATACACCTTCAAAACGAACAGTTTCTAGATTAAGCTGCTTCATACCCTTTGCTTTCACTTCATAGTGCACCGTATAAGCTTCTTTCTCAGACAAATTTACTGCAAAAAGAAAGGTTCCAAAATCGGATTTTCGATAGGTAGAGCGAACTGCTGTATTCGTTTCTCTTAATACGATATCTGTATTAATAAGTTCTTCCCATGTAACATTCGAAACCAGAAAATCTAAGTTCGCCTTTTTTCCATCTATGTAACTTGGCTGCTCATCAACTAAGTAAAGCTTTCCACCTTGCTCTAAATATTGTTTTAACAATGCTACCGTAGTATGATCTAAGCTTTGTAGCTTAGGAATTACAATGTAGTCATATGCACATTGACCCATAATCAGTTGATTCTCTCTAACACTACCATGGCGTTCTAATAATGATTCATCTATATAGTGATGTCCTATGTTATACGCTCCAAAAGATTCAATCAATTCTATAAAGCTATCCTCTAACACTTGTACGGACTCCCTATCTTTTTGCCTGTTAAATGTTAAATAAGCAGAATGCATTGGATGTATAATACCTACTTTAACAACTTCTGTGCTTTCAGTAAGCATATAACCTAATCTTGTAAAATAATCATTAAAGTACTTTAATTCATCATACCATGGATTATGTTTTGAAAAATGTAATGGATAATCCCGTTTTCTTTGACCACGAATAGAGTATGGAAAAAGATGCTGACACATTAAATTTATACCATTCACATATTGCCACTCTGCAATTCTCTTCAATTCCTTTGGCGTAGCATCCCATCCAGTACAGGCAAATGTCTCCGTTAAAACTTGCTTCTTCCCTAGCTGTTGTGCTACCGAGGATACTTGTCTTGGTGCAAGCTCACTCTGTATTTCTCTTCCAAGCCAATCCATCCCTGGAATATGTTCATATTCGTAAAAAGGCATTATACCAGCGCAACACCACATTTGTGCAAATAATGCAGATTCTTCTACGGCATGCCCAGTAATTTTACAATTATGTTCTTCGCACCAATCATAAATTTGCTTAATAAAGGAATTAATAAATAGTTTATTCATTAATCTCCAATACTTAAATCGAAATTCATATGCTCCTTCATGCTCAATAAACAAAGAGCCCAATCCATCCAATACATCCTCACCATACTCTTCCTTGAATGCAGTAACTAACATTGGCGTATATGCCGTATCCCATCGAAAATACTGAGGTTCATCCGTAAAAAATCCCATCATTACATTTCCGAATTCTGTACTAAATTTTTCGTAATATTTCTCATGTGTTTCCTCAATAAATTTTCTTACAATACTAGGGTTTAGCACATCGACTACAGAGGAATTTACATGGTCATAGACACAGTGATAGCAATCCGCTTGTTCACTACTCTCAAACACCCTTATCAACTGATTATCCGTTACAACATATACCTCTAATGCACTCTCATCAAAACAATCTTTTGATTTATATGTTATATAGTGCTCTAGATTTTCCCTATCCTTTAGAAGTTTCATACCCGCAAATCCACTTGGCCATCCATTCTCATCATAGCACCAAGCATTCATGTCAAGCTTTTTGGCTTCGTCAATGCAAGCTTCCACACAGTCAAACCATTCATCCTCCATATAAGGTGTCTTTAGGCCACCTCTGGCATGCATGAAAAATCCACCCATTCCCACATCTTTCATCTCTCTGATTTGAGCCCTTAGCTCCTCTGGTTGCAACTTATCATTCCATGACCAGAAAGGTATACTCTTATACTTCTGTAAATTTTCATTGAAACGATCTATGATATTCATATATTTCCTACTTTCATTTACATTTATCTCCTGATTATCTATTCTAATGTTAAACTATTACAAAAAACCCGAACTGCACAAATCATTTTTACCCCAGTTATGGTTTTTTCGGTATCTCCATGACCAGGAAAATAGTTTACCTGGATTGCCTGCTACCAATGTCTCTCTGGGTTGTCGTTAATTATTTGCACATATTTTTTGCAAACAAATAAACACCTGCACTCCACCCGATCATAGGTGGCATCTCATATTCGTTTATTACCTCTACATTACCTTCAAGGACATTATATTTTTCCCACAGACACCCAGTTGCTTCAAATACACGCTCCACTAAATCAACATACTTCTTTGCAATACGATACGCTTCTTTATCAAAGCCGTAATTTTGTAACCCTACCATAGCAATCAATTGCAATGGAGGCCAACCATTTGGATAATCCCATTGATAAACACATCCTGAATCATTCTTCTCACAGCAAGTAATTCCATAATCTAGTTCGATTCGATGTAGCTGCTCGACTGTAGCTTGAGCCTGTTCCTTGCTTGCCATTCCTGAGAATAGCGGAAACAAGGATGCTGCTGAATACACTTTACCAGATTGCCCCGAAGCAAAGTTATAATCATAATATCGTTTACGTTCCTCATTCCATAAATAAGTATTCGCTTTTTCTTGTCTGTTCTTAGCTAACGAGGTCCATCTCGGTGTTTCATCCAATCCAAGTTCCTGACTAAAAAAGGCTATATTTTCTTCCATCTGAAAAAGCAAACTGTTCAATTCCACCTGCACATAATTGTATCCTTGAAATTCCCATCGGGGATTAAAATCCCAACCACTTTCTGCACAAGCCAAAAAATGTTGATTAATACCTTCTTTAGACCAATCTTTTTCTTCTTTATTTACGCGTATTACAAAGCTCTCATAGTTAGAGTCAACAATCGCTCCATTATATGTACCACCAAATTGCGCTAATCCAATCGGCGTAGAACGTTGTTCCACCCAGAATTGATGTTCTTTTACCAATGTCTTGTATGCACTTTTTAACCACGCTTTATCTTGGTAATGTTCATATACATCTTTCACCATCAACGACAAAAACGGCATTTGGGAACGATCTAAAAGTTCCACATTTGTTCCATTTGGCATATACCCAAACTTTTCTACCATGTACAAAATATTATCTGTATTAGACTTCACCAATTCCCATCGATTTGTTAACTCTAGTCCCTTACAAGTAAAGAAAGTATCCCAATAAAACATGCATTGAAATGCATCCGATATGCAAGGTACTGTATAGGGATAAGGCAATCCTATATTTCCATCTTTCTCCTCTTTGTTCGTTCGAACTGTTTGATCCCAACGTTCGCAAATATATTGTTCAATCATTCACTATCCCTCCCCCCTTCATTTACTACACATAATTGCTCGATAGTAAATTTAATCTTTATTTTCGAATTATTATTTCCTTTGGTGCATCTATTTGTGACTGAATGGTTCCATCTTTCATTTTTTGATGCTTTACTCTTATAATACCATAAGGCGTTGGGAACGTCCCCTCTGCCCACTCTAAATCCCCTAGCTGTGGTGTTATTTTAATCGTTTTACAACCTGCATCAATCACCTTAACTCCTAAAATATTTTCGGTCAGCCATGGGGTTACTCCCGCTGCCCAACCATGGCAAAGACTGTGTCGATACCCCTTATAGCAGTGCTTCCCGTAGGTACCATGTACATCAATTTTATCACTTTTTTCCCATACTAATTCATCAATTTTTGCAGCATTTTCCATCCAGTCTATGTCAAAATCTTCCCAGAATGTCGTAGCACCTAGTTGCAACATACCACCCCAATATTCTTTAATGCATTTTAAGCAGCCATTAATATCGCCTGCCATAGCTCTAGCAGTT
>NZ_DAMADT010000009.1:27302-46059 GCF_031997925.1 Lachnoclostridium sp.
ATATATAGTACCCCATAAATGTTGACATCCCTGCGCAAGCATTCTGGCTCAAAAGTTCGTCATTCGTTTTATTTGCATCAAGCAATCCCGCCATTACCAATAAAGCTGCTGCCTGTTTCGAACCACCCACATCAACAGAATATTGTTTCATTTTTTCTAAATCGGCTCCACATTCTGCTACTAAATCAAATTCTTTCAGCACCTCAAATAATCTTCTCAACTTAAAGGTAGCCATAAAATGTAGCGCTTGTAATCCTGCATCCGTTGCATCAACATTGCCCACTGAATTCCAATCGATAAATCTTGGTTCAGGAGTAATATCTTTCCCATTCTCATCCAACATTTCTGATAATTGTTGATGTAAAGCAATGAAATATTGCTTTTGACTTTCTAAATAGCCTAAATTACCATTATACATAAACCAATCATGCTGAATAATAATCCACCACATCGAGTATGCTGGAAACGTATTCATCCAAGCAGGAAGAGGCGTCTCCTCCTTAATAAAATCTAAACTTCTTTCAACGGAATCATCATATCCAAATACTGTTTGAACCGTAAGTGTTGCCGGATGCATATCTCCAATCCATACAAGACGATCTCGTTTTATTCCATCCCAAATATATTCTTGCATATTTAGGTGAACCGTGTAAGCTCCAACATTCCAAATTTGATTGATTCGTTCATCACTACAATAAAAGCTACCTTTATACGGTACATCTTTGAACGCAAAAAGGGCTTTAATTGTTTTTATCTCCACTTTACAGTTAGGTGATAGCAAATCAATTCTTACAAATCGAAAACCAGTTTCACCCATTGGATTCATGCTCATATTTCTAACAGTTGTTACAAAATCTCTATTCGCATGATCATTCGTAGCAGTATTCCCCTCACCAAGCTCACTCATAGTCTCCATTGCAGACTCACCAAATCTTACTCTTAGTTTTGCTCCCTCACCACTGCTCTCGGACCAAATAGAAAGGATGATACCTCCATGTAATTCAAAACCAAAATCTAATAATAACGAAGGGATGTTACCATCATTACACATCGTACAAGGTTTATTCGCTTGTAAGGATATCTGCACCGGACGATCCTCAAGTAACACCTTGCTATCCACAAGATATGCGTCTTTCTTAGTTGTCTCCCATAATATTTTCTTTGGAGTTATCATGATACGTTTTCTACAATCTTCTTGCATTCTGTCCTGATTCTCTTTCGTAAATCTATTCAAAAGATAATCCCTATTACTATTTGGCATTGGATAAGCCTCCATTCTACTATGCGTATTCGTTTTTGCTATGCTTGTTCGTTTTTACTTAATCCATCAGGTTATCCATACATATCATCACGAAAACCACAATTTTATTGTTTCATTCGAACTCTAAATGTTTTTATTTCATATGGTTTAATAGAACCCCTTGCCATATTTTGATGAAACTCAACATCTCCAATCTGATTTTCCATCAAGTCGCATTCCACTATGTAGTCAATCTCTTTACAGAAATTAAGGGTAAAATAATTTCTCTTATTGTGTGCTTCGTATATTCTAACCACAATATCGTCATTATCTTCTGCTTTTTTTATTGTTTCAACAATCACATTATCACAGTCTACCGTAACAAATGAAAATTGTTCTTCTAATATGCCTCCTTCGTTTTGCTTAACAACAGCAGCAAGAGAATTGTTAAACTCATACGCCCGTTGAATGATGTTTGCTTCTCTCCATCCATTCTGATGCGGTAAAATCGAATAAGTAAATTCATGATATTCTTTATCTGCTTCTGGATTAGGGTATATGCCGGATTTCAGCATAGATAATCCAATTACATTTTCTTCAATGCTATATCCATACTTACAATCATTTAGAATACTTACTCCATATCCCTCTTCTGATATGTCAATCCACTTATGGGCACATACTTCAAACTTGGCTGCATCCCAGGAGGTATTTTTATGTGTCGGACGTTTCACATTACCAAACTGGATATCATATGTAGCTTCATTCGCATGAATTTCTACTGGAAAAAATAATTTTAGGAAGATTTGTTTTTCTTTCCAATCGATACAATTTTTAATATCCACTCTTGGTATTTGATTATAAATAGTAATATACTGAATAATTTTAGAGTTCAAATATGACCGAGTAATTGCAAGAACGCCTCTCACAGGCCCTTCTTCAATTACTTCAATGGAGTCCACCTGCGTAATTTCCCATGATTTTTCTGGATAATAAATCGCAAGATCCCAAGCATCAAAATTGTGTGGTCTATCTTCATAACTCATAATTACATTACCACATTCATTCTGCTTTAAAATATCTCTATGAGCTATTTTATCGTAAAACCTCGAAAATTGTCCATTTTGGTTCAATTCTATCTCAAAATATTGATTTTCTAAATAATGTTTTGTTATTTTCATCATTTCACTTGGCTGTACTTCTTGTTTGAGATAATATGTTTTGTATCCCTTTGCAGGTATTTTCTCTGCCATAAAAATCAACTTATCCTCTGCTGTTTTTTGTAACGGCACCTGACTATTTCCACTATAAGCGACCAAATTTTCCTTTGCATCCATATCTGGAATTTGAACAATATCATCACAAGGGAATCCGTTTGGATTAAAGATAACAACAGAGTTTTGGGGAATATCAATTTTTGCAACAATATGTTCAAGCGAATCTCGAAGTAGTTCTTCATTCCATTTTATTATCTTTTCATATTCTAATTTTGAATCATCATAAACTTCTTTTATCGAAGAACCTGGTAATATATCATGGAATTGGTTTCGTAAGATCACTTCCCACGCTTCACGAATAGTTTGTGTAGGATAATTTCCTCCTAGAAGTTCTCTATCAATCATTGCATATAGCTCCGCATTTTGGTATGCAAATTCTGTTCTACGATTATACTTCTTATTTCTACCCATAGACGTGTAAGTACCACGGTGATATTCTAAATAAAGTTCCCCTACCCAAGTAGGCAAATGTTTTTGACCGGAAACTCTTTGTTCTAACTGCATCATAAAATCATCTAGAGTACCATTTACAGTTTTGGGACATCCCGGAAGTCCTTTTTCCATTCTTCTAGCATACTCTAACATTTCTTTTGTTGGTCCGCCACCCCCATCACCATAACCAAACGATAGCATCACTTCATTATTCATATGTTTTTGACTATATCTTCTCCAACATCCTTTTACATGACTTGGCGTTATTTTCCCAACATATGTTGTTTGTTGTTGATCATTGATAGGCTGATCCGTATTTACTTTATAATCTTGTGTCGTAATAAAATGAGATAATATTTCACTTCCATCTATACCTTGCCATAAAAACGTATCAAATGGCATCTGATTAAATTCACTCCAACTAATCTTAGAAGTAACAAAGTATTTAATTCCAGATTTCTTCATGATTTGAGGTAATGCTGCGGAATATCCAAACACATCTGGAAGCCACAAGACAATATTATCCTTATCAAATTCATCTTTCATGAATTTTTTTCCATGCAAAAATTGTCTCACTAAAGATTCTCCTGATGTTAAATTGCAATCAGCTTCTAACCACATGCCACCCTCGACCTCAAACCGGCCTTCTCTTATTTTTTCTTTTATTTTTTCAAAAAGTTCTGGCACATTCTTTTTAACATAATCCAACAATTGAGGTTGACTCGCCATAAATTTATATTCCGGATACTTTTCCATCATTTCAATTACAGTTGAAAAACTTCTAGCTACCTTATCTTTTGTAACCTCTAACGTCCATAACCATGCAACATCTATATGTGTATGCCCGATACAACATACCGTACTTTCACTTTCACCACAATGTTTTTCATAAAATTCTTCCATTAAGTAATTCTGTGCTCTATGTAAAGAATTATAATACTCCTCTGAATATTCACATCTTAGATCTACTAAATTCAATGATTCATTCAAACATTTTAAAGTAACAAGATAATTTTTATCATCCTGCTCTAATAATTTCATGTTCTCATATGGAACTAATAGATCATAATAATATTTCTCTGTTTCACAATCCAGTACTCTTAATCTTGCATTTAGTGTCAATCGAAAATTCGAAGTTCCTGTAAATGCAGATAAAATTATTCGATAATTTTCTCCCCATTTTGCTGACTCTGATAAAACAATTTCTCTATGATTTACATCAAAACCTTGTCTAAACATACCATCAATATAAACAGCGAATTGTGGATTAATTGCATCCCATTCACCTTCTTTGCCCGTACTAAGTTCAAACACTACGCATTTTCCATCAAATTGTTCTGGAATTGTTACAATAGTTTCAAACCAAAAATATTCAAGATCCCCACCCCAAAGTTGATTCTCTTTAAAATCAGCCCAACTATCTGTATTTAAATTTTTAATATCCTCAAGTTTTTCATCTGATTTTAGCATCTTAAAACCAATATTGCTAAATTCATCTTGATATCTTAGCTGACCAATATCCTCAATCAACTTCCCAATTCTTTCTTTTATTTGTTCCATATGATTACCCACCTTTAAAAGTTGTCCGTTTTTAACTACACTTATTAAACCCTTACTCATTCTCAGTTCATTCATTAGATTCTACACAACAAGTACTACTCCCCCTACGTTATCCTTTAATTCCAGCTCCAACTGCACCATCTGTAATTTTCTTCTGAAAGATAATAAAGAAGATGGTAGGTGGTATAATCGAGAATATAATTGCTCTTATCATAGTAATACTCGTTGTTGAATTAAGCCCTTGCATTAAATAAAGCTTTACCATAACGGTCTCTTTTCCAGAATGATTTAAAAGAAGATATGGTAATAGGAAATCTGACCAAGCTCCAGAGATACCAAAAATTACAATTACCATTACAATGGGCTTTGCTAATGGCAATACTATTTTAAGGAACAAGCGTAAATTACCTGCACCATCTAATCTTGCTGCCTCTAAAAAATCTTTTGGTAGCCCTTTAAAGAAATTTGCAAACAGGATTACATTAAACGCTCCTGCTCCTGCTCCTAACCAAAGTGGAAAAAAGGAATTACTCATACCAAGCTTACAAATATTCACGTAAAGCGCTACAATACTTCCTGTAGAGGGAATCATAAGACACAATAAAACTAACGTATAAATAATCTTATATCCTTTTGGTTTTAAAATTGCTAAACCATATGCCATAAGTCCATTAAAGAAAACAGAACAAATAACACTTCCAATAACTATG
This sequence comes from Lachnoclostridium sp., assembly GCF_031997925.1. Taxonomy (NCBI): domain Bacteria; kingdom Bacillati; phylum Bacillota; class Clostridia; order Lachnospirales; family Lachnospiraceae; genus Lachnoclostridium; species Lachnoclostridium sp. Next base: position 32,522 of record NZ_DAMADT010000009.1, read on the forward strand.
ATAAACGAATTGATATAATATTTCATAAAATTCATATGTTTCCAGGTATCAATCAAAACTCTTATATCGATTTTTTCAGGCCATAATTGCATGCTACTATTTAATTCTTTAACATCCTTAAATCCGCCCATAAATATCCATATTGCCGGAAAAAGCATAATAACAGCAATGATTACACACAAAATTCCAATTATGAGATATAGCATTTTTAACTTATTTGAAATAAAATCAAAAGAACGAATTGCTCCATCTTTTTTATCACTATACTTATTTAACAACATGTTCTTCCCCCTAGTCTTCTTTTTTCTTCGTCGCTCTATTATATAAGGCACTAATAACAATCAGAATCAAACAGATAATAACGGATAAGGCAGAAGCACTTGCATAATCAAACTTCTCAAAAGCATATCGATAAACAAGTTGCATAATTGAGATACTTGCATTATTGGGTCCGCCATTTGTCATAATTAATGGTTCATATAATATCTGGAATACTGATATTACTTGAAGAATCAATAACGTCTTAGCTAATGGCATGACAGAAGGTACAATGATATGCCGTACTCTCCTAAAATAGCCAGCACCATCAATAGCTGCTGCTTCATATAATTCCGAACTAATTCCACTTATATTCGCCATATAAATTAAAGATGTTCCGCCAAAACCTCTCCAGGTACATAAAATAATGATAATAGGAATTGTCCATGTTGGGTGTGAAAGCCATACTTGTGGTTGTAGTCCTAATTTAGAAGCCAAAATATTCATTACTCCTGATTTACTTCCAAGAAAGAAAAATGTTGCAATAAGAGTAGATGCAAGACCTGGAATCATTGCTGGAAAATATATAGCCGCTCTGAAAAACCCCTTAAATAAAACTGTATCAGATACCAAAATAGCCACAATAATTGGTGTGAAAAAGCCTATGATTAAAGACCATCCAATATAAACAAACGTATTTTTTAATGCCGCCAGAAAATCGGGATGTCTAAATACATTGATATAGTTTTGAAAACCAATAAATTCTTGTGTTTGAAATCCTTTCGTCGAAAAAAATGACAGTTTAACACTAGTTAACAAAGGTACCCATACAAAAAAAGAGAACAGTAAAATTCCTGGTAACAATATGCACCACCCGAATAAATCCTGTTTTGTAAACTTAGCCTTTTTTGTTCTATTCCTATTTTTCATCTTCATTCAATCTCCGTTCAATAATATGTAAAGGATAATAAGCATACAAATTCCTGTGTTCTATCTGCAACCATTTGTAAACAAGCGAGGCAAAAGCTCAAATTCCCCACTTTTCGCCTCGCTTGCTGTTTTCTGAAAATCCAGATTTATTTACCGAAATTTCCTAGCTTATATTATTTTAAATTATCTAAAATTGTTTGATAATTCTTGTTTGCTGTCGTCATGAGGGAAGCTACATCTGCATTTTTATCAGTTAATACCGCTTGAATAACTTTTGTTAATTCTGCATATAAATCTTGTGTTGCTCCGGCTTCCTCTAAATGAAGATTTCCTTCTTTTACAGTTGTTGAAAAATAATTTTCATATAAAGCTGGATCCATGTTACTATTTTCTTTTATAATCTTATTTTGAGCAGTAGCTAATTCTTCACTATCCCATAATGCAAAGCCAGGAACAGCTGGGAAACCACTTTCCACAGTAATTTTAACAGCTGCAGCAATTGCTTCTTCATTTACTTCTGGTCCAATTCCTCTAAGTGTTAAGAAGTCTAATGCAGCATTAATTTCAGCCTCCGTCGCGTCTGGTGAGAACATATATGGTGTACCACCAAACAGTGAATACTGTCCTTTTGGTCCAGCTGGTAAGCCACAAATTGCAAATTCACCTAACTTAGCACCATTATTAACCAATTGTGGTAAACCGTCACTAGCACCAATAAACATAGCTGCATTTCCAGATGCTAGTTGTGCAAATCCAGTACCACCATTTTCAGAAAGTGGATCTTCTGTAAGAACATCATATTCCCACTTTAAGGACTTTACGTATTCCATTGCTTCAATTGCTTCATTTGTATTAACTGCTGCTGTATATGTACCGTCTCCGTTATCAACAGTAAGTGTCGCTCCGAATCCCCATGCAATATTAGAAAAATGCCAACCTGCACCATTATCTTGTGCTAAGATACATATTCCGCTCTTTCCAGTTGTATCTTTAATCTTCTTAGCAAATTCAGCAACTTCTTGCCATGTTGCTGGAATAAGTGGAGCACCATTTCCATCCACTAATCCTGCCGCTTTGAACAATTCTACATTTTGCATTAAACCTAATGCATATCCTGATGCTGGAATTCCGTAAACACGTCCATCTTTATCAGAAAGTATTCCGCGAATCGATTCATTCATTTTATCTAACCATCCACGTTTAGCAAGAATATCTGTAATATCCGCTGCGTATCCATTTGCAATTAACTTCTGTGGCTCTGAAAACCAAGTTCCAAAAACTGTAGGTAAATTCCCAGACTCTGCAAGTGGAACAAATGTATCAACATTATAATCATAACGAGCATTTTCTACTTGTACATTAGGATGTGTTTCTTTAAACTTATCAACTGTCTTATTATAATCATCCCATATAGCTTCAGTATCTTCTTCCAAAGGACCTAAACCAAACTTTACAATTATCTGCTCTGCTTTCCCAGTTTCTTCTGTTTTACCTTCTGTTGTCGTTTCTGTTGAATCTGGTACATTTTTTTGATTCGTATTAGCAGATTCATTTCCTCCCTTGTTACCGCATCCGCTCAGAATACCCATAATTAAAGCGATGCACAACAAAACACATAGTCTTTTTTTCATCCTCATCCGATCTCCTTTACAATATGTATTATCAATCCAAGCTAGAAGCCCCATACAAGGCATCTAACTATTTGATATAGTTAAATTATATCAAATTTATTTGATATGTCAATATATTTTATAGTATATTTTATACTTCCTTGTTTTTCTACGTCTAATTGTATATATTGTTTGTATTAATAGCATTTTTCTTGTGTATTATTTTATTTTTTTCTATATTTTTAATAATTTCAATTTATTATGATATATCATATCAATTAGACATTTTTTTAGCCGATGCTGTTTTAACGTATCAAAATCAGCACCGGCTAATTATCTTCAAGATTATAGATCAAAACGTGGTTTGTCTGTAGTATCTCCCACTATTAATTTGACAGGAATAATATGTTTTGCAGGCACTAAATCTGCCGCACAGGAAGACTGTAATAAAATATGACTAATCTGTTCTCCCATTTCAATAAAATCTTGATTAATCGTAGTAATTGATATGTTTTCTTTTTTAGACCACATGCTATTATCAAATCCACATATACTCAATTCACTTGGGACAGAGATATTTAACTTTTCACATGCTAATAATACATAGTAAGCCAGTTCGTCATTTTCTGTTATAATTGCAGTTATTTTTTTAGAATATAGTTGTTTTACCGCATTTAAAAGACGTATACTAACATCGTTCTGAGGATATGGTAAACCTTCTAGCACATTGAGTGATTCTACTATAAATTCTGAATTTGGAGTAATTCCGGCACTTTTTAATTGATTTAAGTAGCCCCCAAATCGGTCTCCAACAGATGAGACTTCATCAATACACGAATCGCACATAAAAGCAATATTTCTATGTCCAAGTTCAATAAGATGCTCTGTAAGCTGTCTACCACCCTCTAAATTATCTGATGTCACATTATGCAAATAAGAACATTCTATTGGTTTATCTACAATGATTACTGGTTTTCCTTCTAGTACAAAGTTTTTAAGTAGATTTAGATGTATATTATTTTTTAAAGGATAGTATACAAGTCCTGCATATTTCTTTTCAATTAACTGTTTTAGCGATCTTTCTTCGTTTATATCATTTGTTATATAAACACCCATAAAAAACCCTTTTTTACTCAAAACAGTATTCACAACATCTACTGTTCTTAACATATCACCTTTCGATATATCAAATGGGGTTAGCAACACAAATGTATTTGAATTATCAATAGAGATATTTGTGTTTACAAATGATTTTGCTACAGAATCTTTGGACACAAAGCTACCAACACCACGTTTTCTATATAGAATACCTTGCTGTTCTAATTCAGTTATTGCACGCTTTGCCGTAATTCTGCTTACATCATAATCCAGTGATAATTGCTTCTCCGTACACAAAGGATTATCATATGAATAATCATTTTTTTTAATTCGTTCCAAAAGGTCATCAATAATAATTTTATACTTTGGGGATGCGTGATTTGCACTCATATAATTCTCCATATTCATAGTATTCTGATTCCATTACATAAACATTCCATGTTTATATTTGCCGGAAAACACTTAGAAAGATAGCCCAGTGGACGCATTTTTATTCATAACATGCGTGGTAACCTGCTCTCACATCTTGTTTCTTTCTAAATCGCTCTTTTGATATATCATATTATATTTTAATAACTTAGTCAATGGCTATTTCAGTAAAGCTCTTTACATTTATAGTTTTTATCATTCCTCAATTATTTCCCCGTCTTCAGTTAAAACATAAACCTTCTCCTGTATCATCGCTCGTGCTACCTCGTTGCTATTAGGTGTCAAATCTTCTAAGTAAGAATATTGAACCATTACATCTTGTAGCAATAATCGAAACGCTCCCTGATCTAAAAACATTGCTTCCTTATCTTCTTCAAAACTTATTGGTCCATTATAATATATTGCTATCCCATTACCAGTCCTTTTGTAAAATGTCGAACTACACTTTCTTATTATAGTACCTGAATATCCCTCATCCTCCATAGACACTGAAAGTAAAACCGTATCAGTATGTAAATTCATCCACGCCTTGGTTGCACTAAATTGGCTTATTGTAGACAGGTTGGTAAACTCGTTATGATCAGAAATCACTTGTGTGCAATGACCTGCTACTTCTTCCGACTCCCTTGTTATACCAAATAAAGCGTTATATTCTAGAACCTCCATTAAATCAATGTCACTCATATTACCAGCGGCGACTAGAACACCTCCCTCGTTTACCCAAGCTGCAATCTTCTTAAGCACTTCTTTCGATGTGAAACCAGATATCGATATCACCAATAATCTATAAGAATTTAATGCACCATCTAGAATCATCTCTTCATTAACAGGCATACAATTACATCTTCTTCTCATCCAGATAAGCGATTTTTTCACAGACTCTGGGATACCTCCATTTAATGTAGCCATATATCCTGGCCAGAAAAATGCTATTGCCTTGCTCATTTTTGACTCAGCAATTAGCCCGGAATACTTCTTAGAAATTCCTGCTGCAGGAAGAGGATTATTGTCATCATCAAAGAGATTCGTATAATAATGAAATATCTGTCGATTACCAAATGCCGCTGAACTGAATATCCTTGTAGCTACACCCTTGTTTGTTACAGGACCAACAGGTTCAAGTCCTAGATAAGCTCCATAAAATTCACATGCACTTTTGGTAAATGCTGTCCAAACGAAATTATCGTAAAATTTATTTCCTTCATTCGTTAGACGTAGTCCACACTGATATTTGGCTGCAATTTTTGCTTGCGAACTAAAACTTGCACCATGCTCTGGTTCTTCTGTACCGCCAGTGCAAAGATATACAGGTGTATTAGGGAAAATCCTGCGACATTCTTTTAACCAATATTCGGCATACTCAGTCATACTTCCTCGATACCACTCTAACATATCAAGTAAGGCATCTCTTGATGGTGCCCGATGCGGTAAAAATGGTTCTATTTCGCCTATAGCAACATAATGAGATCTCCATGTAACATTCAGTTTATCTATCTCCTTGTATTTTAGTAATAGATACCTCCTAAAACTATCCTTGGCATCTTGATCACCACACCAATAACCTTGGTGTGTATGATAATCACCTGGCCAATTGCCATGTACAGGAAAGATAGCCTCACCATAATCTCCACTAATTCCCGGCTGAATAGATTCTAACACTTTCATAGGCAAATAATGATTTGCAAAAGCTTCCAGTACTCTAGTTATTTCATTTCTAAATTCTATGTTCCAAATTGACTCAATCAGAGATATTTTTTGGTGTTCAAGACAACTCAACCCCTTATGCTCCTTTGAATTTAGCCACCAATTTGGAGCTGCATATTTAGGCCCCATTAGAATAAAAGGTACGTATTTTAACCCCGCATCCAGAATCAAGTTCACTTCCCTATCATATTTACTCCAGTCATAAAGACCTCTTTTTAAAGGCTCGAAATCCTTCCAAAACGTATAAACTTGAATAGCTGTCGCCCCTGTTTCTTTCGCTCTCTTTAATGCTTCTCTCTCTCCCTCTGTTCCAAAAGGAATTCCACATATTACGACCTCTTTCATCCCACTACAAAGCTCCATACTTTCACATCCGTTCCCTTTTATTTGATATAATTAAATATACCAATCCATGTTTGGTATGTCAATTCATTTTTTATTTTTGAACAAAATAAGAAAGGAGCCTTTGCTCCATAGCTTAATCAGCTATTTTGCAAAAACCCCTTATCACATAAAGAATGACTTATTTGTACTATAAAGCTCTATCCACTTCATTTACCTCGGCAACTGCATTAAGAGCCCTTCTTGCTCGAACAGCATCTCCAATCGCATGAGTTGAAATGAATCCAGTCTTTGATGAAATTATCGATTATAACGTCCTTATGTTATCTTTTTATACCGCACTCGCAAAAATCACTAAATTTAGAAATATCTGCATTTTATAACTGAATTATTTCTTATTAAAAGCATTTGCAAATCCTTTGATATTCTAGCATGGTAAAATAGCTTTGTCAAAGCGAAAGATAATAGTTTCTTTTACCATTTGTTTCTTTATGAATACTTTTCGTTTCACTGAAGCAATACTATCTTTACACTCGTTAAAAAGATAAGGAGGAAAGAGAAATTTCCCCTTACTAAGTTTGTGTCTGCGCTGCAACCACAAACTTAACGTTCTATCGGGCAGCGCAGAAATGGAGTAAATTATGGAAAATAATAAAATTGACGGTTCCTCTCTCGCTATGGCAGCACTGGATGATATACCACAACCGAAAGAAAATGCAAAACACATTACTGGCTTAGTAAAGGAAAGTGGTACTATTACAGGTTATCAATTATCGGATGGTGTCATTGTTTCAAAGGAAGAAGGCGTTCAACTTGCCAAGGCTGGTGAAATCAGTGGAGTTGGTGTAGCACACCGTAAAGATACCGAATATCTAAAGTCCTTACCTGATGGTACAGAGAACAATAATTTAAGTAGTTTACCGACTGTAAAAAGTTAAGTTGTTTTTTGTAATATTAGCAAATTTTGATTTTCATAAGAATAATTGAAAATAGGATTCTTAAAACAGATTTAGGCAAACTGAAGTTCCCCAAGGAATATCAGTTTGCCTTTCTTTATAACAGATTCATACTTACTATCAGATTCATACCCTTTTTCAGGCATATATCACATTCTATCTGATAAAAGAGCCTACTATCAGTTTTAAATTATATAACTCTAGCCACTTCATTTGCCTCAGCAACTGCATTAAGAGCTCTTCTTGCTCGAACAGCATCTCCAATCACATGAGTTGTTATGTTATTTTCCTTACAGTATGTGATAATATTATCATAATTACGTGACTTTGCACCGATAGCTACGACAACAAATTCACAAGGGATTTCTTCCAAATTACCCATTCTATCTACTACCACTGCATGTTCCTTTATTTCAACACATTTTGCATTGGTTACTGTTTCTATACCGGCAGCATAAAGGCTTTCCATAACGCAGATATTACGAAGCTGACCAAGATCCTTTGCAACCTGATCAAGCATTTCTACCACTGTAATATGATCTGCCATCCCATGGATATATTCAGCAACCTCTAGACCAACAAGTCCGCCACCAATTACTACAACTCTGCCAGAAACTTCTTTTTTACCAGCGAGTACAACATGTGAGTTCGTTACATGAGAAAGTTTTGCTCCTGGAATATTTAATTCGATTGGCGCAGAACCTACCGCTATAATAACTTCCTGTGGATTAATCTGCTCGATTAGTTCTGTAGTAACAGGGGTATTAAGTCTAACCTCAACACCTTCACTCTTCACTTGTTCTCCCATCGCAAGTGCGGCTTGCTTCATCTCTTCTTTTCTTGGGGCTTCTCCTGCCAAAGCGAACTGACCACCAAGCATATCTGAGGCTTCACATACAATTGGATGATGTCCTCTTCTTTTTAACTGCAGGGCAGCTTCCATTCCTCCTATGCCCCCACCAATAATTAATACCTTTTTAGGGTTCGTTGTTACGGTAAGTTGATATTCTACTTCCCTTCCAAGAGCAGGATTTCTTAAACAGGTGATAAATGGCATCTCTGTTGATACAAAGCCGTCATAGCAGCCCTGATTACAACCTACACAGCGTACAATACTACTTTCTTGCCCTTCTTTTGCCTTATTACAAAATTCAGGATCTGCTAATTGAGCACGACCTATGACAACCATATCCGCTTTATCCTCTGCTAATATTGTCTCTGCCTGCAAAGGATCATTAATTCTACCAACTGCAACTGTAGTCATGCCCGTTTCTCTTCTGATTCTTGCTGCATTCTCAACATTAAATCCTCTTGGTAAGTCAATCGGCGGAACCTCGTATTTGATCGCTGCGCTTGAGAAATTACCTCTGGAAACATCCAGTACATCTACTCCTGAATCCTTTGCCATTTTACAAAACTCGATAACTTCTTCTATCGTAAGTCCACCCTCTAGAGAGTCATCATGAGCATCAATTCTCATAAATAGAGGCATATCCTCTGGAATGTTCTGTCGTATAGCTTCGATACATTCAATTAAAAATCTTGCACGGTTAGGAAGGCTTCCACCATACTCATCCGTTCTTCTATTAAAAAATGGGCTTAAAAAGGAGTGAGGCGTATAATTATGCCCAGCATGGAATTCTATTGTATCAAATCCTGCTTCAACAGCTCTTTTCGCAGCTTCGCCAAATGCATTCACAGCTTCGTTAATTGTTTCAATGCTTACTCCAGGTAATATATAATCTGTGCCTGGCACAGGAACTTCACTTGGTATGATAATCATCTGTTCAGGATCACTTCCTACAGCCATACCACCAAGCCATAACTGTACCCCCGCTTTTCCACCGGCTTCATGAATGGCATCGGTCAATCTCTTTAATCCTGGTATATATTTATCTTCACTAATTGCTAAGAATTTTTTAGGGGAAGCTAAACGATATACAGAGCAAACCTCAGAAAAGTTTAATCCACATCCGCCCTTCACTCTAGCTACATGATAGTCTATTAATTGTTGATTCATTTGCTTTTCTTCTGTGGGCATCTTCGTTCCCATCGCAGGAAACATAATTCGGTTTTTTAATTCCAATCCTCTTAGTTTTATTGGACTAAATAATTTCTCGTAAGCCATAACCTAACCTCCAACTTTTATTATCATCGAATGCCACAACTTAAAATAACTATATTATGATGATACTTGGATTATAAATCATTGTTAAAATTAAATCAATATGTTTAAAACAATTTGTTTTAATTTTGTCATAGTAATTTCTATGAAATCACTTTATCGATAAAAAGCTAATTAATATATGAATGTGGGATAATTGTAAGTATATTAAACTATCTAAGGATAGCGGTTTTTTTTATTTAGAATTTAATATGTAGTTAATTTACAACAAGTGAATGATTATTAATTATTAATTAGATGCTTAAAAAAGGATTGGGGAACTCCCAATCCTTAAGTAAAATATTCCATCTTAATCTTCCACATATCTTGCTACATTCCCGCCACATTTTGCACATTTCCCTTGCAGAACAATTCCAAATTTATCATTAACTATGCAATAATCAACAATTCTTGTCACACCACATGTACGGCAAAAAACATTGCTGAGGAACATTTCTTTGCCAATTTTTTCAAGTCAAAATCCCTTCTTTCCTGGTTTTCAGATAGTACTGAATCTAATAAAAAACAATTGTATTTGAAGTAATCAGGATTTTTCCATTAACATCGAGAGTAAGTACTTAATATAGGATATTCTTTCTTCTCTATCTTCCATGATAGAAGTATTAAAATGATTTATCCATTGATTCTCAACAGGATAATTAATGGCTGACCAAAATATCATTCGCTTGTATTGGTTCAGATTATCTTCCTTTAATACTTTATCTAAAAGATCATTGATACCATTCGACATCTCTTGGGAAGCATTTAAAATCCTTTTTGATATTTCGTCCTCTTTTTCTTTGGCATCCTTTAATAAAACAATAATTCCAGGATATCGTATAATATATTCCAAAATTTCATTGCATGCAGTGATTAGCTTTTCTTCATCTCCATACTCTTCCTCAAGAATAGCAGTAATGGATTGAGTATTTATAATGTAAAGCTCCTTCGCTTGTTTTAGCATTTCCTCCTTCGTGCGGAAATAGTAGTTTATAGCACTTACATTAACATCTGCTTCCTTTGCAATAGCTCTTATCGATATATTACAGGAGCCATCCTTACCAATCAAATACAATGTTCTATCTAATATTTTTTCTTCAATGCTTTTTAATTCTCGCAAATTTGACCTCTATTCACTAGTAATCATATATTTATTTGGCTTGCTTTAATATAAACGTTTTACTTTATTACTAAACGGTTTACTTTATCACTACGGTTTACTTTATCACTACGTTTTACTTTATCACTACGTTTTACTTCATCACTAAACGGTTAAGTTTATTGCAAAACAATTTACTCTATTGCCAAACAGCTTGCTTTTCATTATAACACAGTGCCAATAACTGTAAAGATGTTTTTTAGTAGACAAAAGAATAGAAATCGTAGATTTCACTATACAAGTTTCTTGTTATTAAAAACCATCGCTCCCATGACTCCACCACAAACTCCTCCTAAAATATGAGTTAAGTGCGATATGTTATCTTTCGCTGTTAGCCCAATCGAAATTTCTTGTCCTAGATAGATAATTACTACAATAATCAGTGTTAATGGTATCTTCCCCTCTTTTAAGCTAACCATAGAAGACAAAACGATCATCATAAATACGATTCCACTTGCACCTAATAATCCGTTCGTAAAGAAAATAAAATTAATGACACCAGTAACAAAGGCTGTCACTACAATCATTTCGAGTATTATTTTACTACCATACTTTTCTTCCAGCATCGGCCCAAGGATTAATAACAAAAGCATATTACTTGCATAATGTTGTAGATTTGCATGACCTAAGACATGACTAAATAACCGAAAATAGGTAAGCGGATCTGCCAAGGAAGAACGATAAACACAAAAATATTTTAGAGTAGTTGTTCCACCTGTTGCTTCTCCCAATAATAAAACAATAAAAGAGAGGAGCGCAAAGCTTAGTACCACTGGTGCATTATAATCGATTCTCTTTAGAACTTTCATAAGTACTCCTTTAATAATGAAATAATTTTATCACATTCTCTTGATCACATAACCTTGTTTCCGAGATCATCCAATACTTTCTCAAAATCAACTATCTTTATTGGATCCTATACCCTTATAGCTTACAACTTCCTAAGCTGGTAACCAAGGCTTTGTTAATCGATTCGCTAATTCCAACATTCTTTTCATATTTTCTTGATTGGCTGCATAGCTGGGATAAACACGCTTATCAGATAGCTGCTTTATTTCTTGTGTTATTCCCTTCGTATAATGTGAAGCCTGCATAATTTGTCCCTTGTCATCGATTAATTTGCCTGTAGCATCTTGGTAATCATGAGAAGTACAGATATGATAGTAAGTATCTGCCATATACTCGGTTGTCGAACTGAAAGCATTTTGAATCAATGCAGCCACTTTCCAAAAAGATTTGAAATTCTTAATAGTCTCTTTTGACATTTTTATTGCTGGAATCTGAACTGCATTTATCTTAATCCCATCGTTCTTATAATATTCTGCCAACTCAAATGTCATTAATAATAAGGCCATCTTAGAGTCCCCGTACATCTTGTAGCTATTATATGAGATACCGTCTTTTAACTCTCCTTGTAAACTATCATAATCTATTTTTCTCTTTGGGTCAAAAAAATGCCTAATATTTGTACTACAAGCAGTAAGTACTCTACCATCTTCTGAATTTCTTAATAAATTTGATAGTAGCTTAGTCATAAGAAATGGTCCAAACACGTTTGTAGCAAAGGAAAGTTCGATATTGTCCTTACTTAATTGATAATCTTTTTCTCCATGCTTAAAATACCCCGCGTTATGTATGATAACATCTAATCTATTATAATTCGCTTGAATCTCTCTACAAAAATCTTTAATTGACTGAAAGGAAGACACATCCAGTGGTAATAATTCAATTGAATTATTTTTACTAATCTCCATGATTTCTTGTTTTATCACTCTACTTTTTTCGAGATTACGACATGCCATAATAACCTTAAATCCTTCCTTAGCAAACTTTATTGCTGCTGCCTTTCCAATGCCAGAATTCGCACCAGTAATGATAACGTTGCCTTCCTTCATAAAACCTCCTATTTTTAGACTTTATATATATCAATAAAAGCCAAAGATCTGATGTGACTTTAGTTACATAATCACAAAATAAATTATTCCTAAATTATTATATTTCAACCTTCTGCCATTGCGGGTAACCATTTACGGTTAAAATGGCAGTTTTATATTTAGTAATAAAACATCCCCTCTTGATGTGCTATAATATAACTTTTTATAGCATCACTTCTCAATAATATTAATATCCTGCATTTGTATATGCTTGTAATGCTTTATTATAAGATTCTTTCGGAGTCGTTAAATTACTGAATAACAAAGGATTTTGGGAGGCACGCCAAGATACGCTATCATATAGTCCCCACCACGTAATACCAGTGATATTCCCACCTGTTTTTTTCAGCGAAAGAATTGCAGTCATTAAATCATATACGTAAGTAGCTTGTGCAGAAGCTGATGTATTAGTAACATCAAGTTCAGTTACTTGTACTTCATATCCTGCATTCAAGAATTTCTGCATTGCTGTTTTATATGCTGATACAGAAGGATAGGAGGTACTTAAGTGTGACTGCATTCCAACACCCGCACATAGTTTCGTACCAGTATTAATAAAATTGACTAATGATATAATCTGATCTGTAACCTCATAGGTGTTGTAATCATTATAAAACAGTCTTACTGAATTCGTTAATCCAAAACTATTAAGACAATCATACGCATATTGGAACGCTTTCTTTACATAAGATGGTGTGGTACCGAGGTTGGAGCCATAAACTTGTGACCATCCAGAGGTAGAGGCATGTAAGTACTCATTCACAACATCCCACGCATAAACTACACTTCCGTAGTTTCCATTATAAATATGACCCATATAAGACTTAATAAACATTTCCATTCTTGCATCCATAACAGATTGGCTAACATACGAACCACTAGCACTATAACCTGTTCTAAAGAACCAATCCGGTGTTTGGGAATGCCATACTAATGTATGTCCTCTAAGCTTTA
>NZ_DAMADT010000009.1:46069-63975 GCF_031997925.1 Lachnoclostridium sp.
CCGTTATTGTAGCAAATCTGTAGAACTGCGTCGATGGTACTAAATTTAAGAGTTGGAACTGTACTTTCTGTGTAACTAGAAGGAATATAATAACCGTTCGACTTTGCTTGAGCAACGGTCATTAATGTTGCTGAACCTCCAAGAACTGCATCTGGCTTCATTTCATTCTCTAATGTGATACTATTATATTGTGTCTTAATCACACTTAATGTATTTGAATTTTGTAACTGACTTAAATTAACAGCAGCTCCAGAATTTTTTAATACATTTCCATAGGTGTTTAGTAAAGTTGAAGAACCAGAAGACCCTCCTGTCATTGTAAATGTAACTCGATTCACAACTGCTGAGTAGTTATTTGTTCCTTGTGCCATAATTCCAATACTGCTTACCTTTGCCGTACTATTCGGTGCAAAAGTACAGTCTGAGGTATTGGAATTAAAGTTATACACCACAGCCGCCTGATTGCCAGAGGTATCATAAAGTTTAAATGCAATCTGTCCGTTTGGGCTGGAAGCATTGAATGTCACACTAGTACACTGTGACATATCAAGTGTTTCTGGAAGTTTAAACTTAATTTCACGGTATTGACCAGTGAAATTAAATGTTCCTGATCCATTACTGATGGAATATGTAACCCCCCACGTAGATTGATAAGTCATCGAGTTAAAATCATAGGTCTTATTGACTGCTGCTTTTGCAATTGATGTCGGAATTGCCATGAACAACAGAAGAAATGTGATACTAATACCTAAAAACTTTTTTACCTTTCCGTTCATTTTTTGTAGCATAATTACCCCTCCATTAATAATTTATTAACAATGAAAGTACCTATAATGATCTTCCATTGCTTTAACAAAGCAGCCCCCGCGTATCTGCTGTGTTTCAAAATTATTTATACATTACTTGTAATCTTTTGTTTCGTAACATAAAAGCTTAATTATGAAATCTGCCATTTATGATAGTATTAGTGAAGAATGTTTTGGAAAACAAAACTCGTCTAATTCTTGTACAAAAAATTCCTTTTACAAATAAGTTTCTATATTACAAACGATTCTTAAAATATAGGGGTAATTATTTAATTGGGTTAATTATATAAAATTATGAAATCCTAAATAAGTTGTAATATCAACTCTATTTGGAAATTGGTGAACTATCGAATACTTAAACGACCTTACATCTAATCCATTGGTATTGCGGTCGCCTTATTTAAATTATCTTTACTAATTGGTATAATATGTATAATTCTTATGAGTAATTGTATCATGTGGAAATTTATCTAACAAGTATTTTTTAATATGAAAATAAACCATACAAGTTGTTTATAGGAATTAATAAACATGTATGGTTTATATATAATGAACGATATTCAGCGCAGTCTTAAAGTACTTTTCTATGGGGACTTCTCTGTGTACTTTTTTATTTGCACTCGCTAAAGGTACTTTTGATAATTACTTCTTATAATCACAAGCTATCCCAAAATATACTTCTTCTCTAATTCCTCTAATACCTTCAAATACTTATCCTGTACACCGTCCTTGGTAGCGCCTTCTTCCATTTCCTTGGTTCTCTGGTCAACAATAGTTCTACTTTCCTCTGTCAGATTTTTTGCTCCAAAAGTAAATACTACTTCGTTTTCTTTATCAATGTGACGATTGATTAAATAAGTATATGCAGTAGCATTTACTACAATATCTAATTTTGCGTCTTCACTATTGCTAGCTTCATATTCTTGTAATGCAGCTTCAAGCTCTCTCATATGAAGTCTTCCCAAGTCATGTTCTACTAACATTCCATTGGTAATCAGATTCTGCGCCAACTTACCGAGTTCCTTTTTCATATACTCAAAAAGAATATCTTCCTCTTTTTTATGATGATGCTTATCTGCATAATTACGAACAAACTCAAGCATTTGATAGAAGTCTTTTGTTACTAATTCTCCTCCACTAAAAACTTGTAAGCTTGCAGCTCTCATAACTTTTGCCATTCTTTTAATATTTTCATGTTCCTTTACTAAGATATCTACTCCATACATCGCTTATTTCCTCCTAATATGATAATTTCCTTCTTCATCTGCAACATATTCAAATGCTGTATTTGATAAAAGGCCTTGAACAAATTTAGTGCGAATTTCATAATAATTCATCACGAAACCACCTTGTTCCAACCAATAAATTTCATGAATACATCTTGTTCTTTTAAATTCAACCTCATCAGAGGAAGAGGATACAATCACATTTACATGATCGCATGGCATCCCGTCAAGTAACATATCATTTAGTAGCTTAAAGATATGTTCTGCACTTGTCATTTCCTCTTTCTGTTCAAAGGACATAAAAACATCTACGCCAACCTGATAAACACGTTCTAAGATTTGTTCCATTCGATCCGAATTTTCTTTTGTAATAGCAGTTACCACGTAGCTTAATCTATTTTCTACAATATGAATTCTCTCCTGTAGCCAGCCATGTATATTACCGGTATCAATCATATTTTCCAATGGTTGATTCTCTATAATTCCACATTGCATTACAGTCGAATCATCAAGCCCTTGAACAAATTCTTCCTCCTCATTTAGTGAAAGTATTTCATCCACAATTTTTTCTTGAAGCATAATCTTATTATATAACCAATAATGAATAGGTCCTAAAAATGCACTCATATTTATTTCTCCTCTTATAAGTTTCTATAGTTTTGCTTTCATAGCTTTACCTTCATAGTTTTGAATTCTTAGTATAACTTCTTATACTATTTATTCCTTTTATAACTATTTCTATTTATTTGACTTTTATTATTTACATAAAATAATTAAAAACTATAAATTCTAGCTATTAAATAGAGTTTCATTAAATCTAAGTTTTTATGTTTGATATATTTATATAATAAATTTAAAAGATTATCTGTTGTATTTCCAACAAAGTAGACTATTTTATTTTATAATTGGGTAAATAAGATTACGCCCATGCTGGGCGTAATCGAGAGGAATCTCACCTCAAACTTCTCACAGAACCGTACGTGAAAGTAGGTTATACTGTGATATGCCGATTCACATACTGATTTGTCGAAAAAGTTCTTGATCTTTAACACTTAGTGAATTATAGGTTTAGCTTATTCACTAGAATAGATCCAGTTATAGCTAATTCAGCTACCACAACAAAAATTATGAAAATATTTTCCAGGAGATGTTCTTTTTCTTTTGATTCATCTGCTCGTTACCTCTAAAGTAATAGCACAATCAACAATGTAAAAGAAGTAAAATTCCAAAAAAGGAACTCTCCAAATTATCCGGAGAGTTCCTTTTTTATGTTTGTTTGAAAGGTATGAGCAGATTTTTAAAAAATTATTCCTATTTTATTGATTTTGTTGTCCACTGCTTACTCCCAACTCTTCTACAATTCATTGATCCACATATCACCGAGTTGTTTATCCCAAGGATACAATCCACCACCATCGAACTCTACCTTGATGTATTTACAGTTTAGATTAGATGCTTTTGCATACATCCGTCTCCAATAAGAGCCGGTATCGACAGAACCTGAGTACTGTGCTGTAATCTCTGTATAATTCACTCCATCAATAGAACTGTAGAATCGAATCGGACTATTCGCTCCTCGAAAGTAATATAACTTTGCACAAAAAGTATCGAAGGTTTTATTTTCTCCTGCCTTGTAGGTAATAAATTCTTTGGAAGCTGAGGTTCGTCTAGCTCTGGAGCTATCTCCTTCCATACTTTGTGCATTATCCGCATCTAACATCCAGTTTACTGAATGAGAATCTGTTTTGCTCCAATCATTTAAGGAGTCATGTATGGTTGGTACAAACACACCATCACAATCAAAGCTAATCTTAGCCAAGTGTTTATCCCATTCTTGGTCTCCAAGATCAAACTCAATCTTTAAGTAATTCGTACCAGCTTGCAAAATTCCCTGTGGTCTGATTGTTGTTTTCTCCCAGTATCCACCTGTGATCTTTGGCCTTGATGCCTCATATCCCACAGGATTCCATGTTTCTCCATCAATAGAAGCATATAGTTTCATTCCTACAAATTGCTTATAGAAATAGATTTGTGCTTCAAAATCACGGATATTTTTAAAACAATAAGTTAGCGACTGTTCACTCTTTGCGGTTCTTCTTGCACGAGATGGATCTGCTTCAAATCCACCATAAGGATCATTTCCTTCTAACATCCATTCAGGAGTTGCAGAATAGATATACTTCCAATCATTTAACTCATCGGTAATCGTCCATACTCTCTGTTCTGGTCGAATTGAACCGTTGGTACCTGTAAATGTGACTACACTATAACCACCTAAGGATAACTGGAATGTACCGTTTTCAGAAATAATATCTTCATAGCGGGTCAAGTTTTCCTTATCATTGGAAATCGTCTGCGTGAGACTCCCTGCAGTACAACCGTCAAGAGAAAGGTCAAAAAGGTGATTGGTGTCTGTGTTATTCACCGCTATTACTACAAACTCACCCGTTAATGGATTCTTATAAGCACTAAAGTAAACTCCTTTTACCGGATTGTTATTGATTCCAATTCTTACATAACCAGGTTTTACGAATTTACTAAAGTTCCCCATCGTGTAAAGACGTTTGGCAGATACATAAGTACCATCTTGATATAACCGAATTAAACTCTCATTATTCGTTTTATAACTTGCACCTAACCAATACATAAATGCATTCGCACTGGCATCACTCATAAATCGATGAATTCGCTCTGCCCAAGCTACACCATCTTTGATATCATTCTTGTAGATACCAGTATCCGACACTTCTGTTTCCCATGTTCTTTTCCCTTTGCTTATTGCGGTGGTCAGTGGAGAGATCGAACCACTATACTGATGCCCACCTACAATATCAAGACGACTACAAGATGCCGGGTTATTGAGTGCATTTACCACCATTGCTTCTGACCATTCGCCTTTTTCTCCAACAATTACTTTGGCCGGAATGTTCTTTTCTGCAAATACTGGTGCCAGATGATTTTGTAAGAATTCCGTAAAATTCTCTGGTTTCCAAAGACAAGACTGCCACATTGCGGCATATTCTGGCTCATTAGCGATGGATACTGCATAAATATCAATGTCATAAAGTCGCTTGTATGCAGAGACATATTCTGCTAAGTATTCTGCAAATTTACGATAGCAGTCTTTTTTTAGATATCCGCCATTCGTGATCTTTCCGGTTGTCTTCATCCACGCAGGAGGACTCCAGACCGTACTAAAGATTTTATCAATGCCTCTTTTCTTTGCTTCATTGATTACCCAGAGTTCAGACACTGGTCTTTCATATACCCATACACCATCTTGTGGTTCAATGGTTGGCATATTCAGACCATTTCCTACTTCACAGCGAAGCATGGAAAGTCCGATTCCTTTGTCGTTAGAAAATAACAAATCCATAATGGTATCCCGTTGTGGAAACCCGTAAATCTGATCCCCATAGACATCACAGGCTTGAGACACTCCGAATCCGTCAATTTCTTGATACTGCTGATTCCAGTTCATCGTAATTTTGTTTGGAACCGCAGCTTTTGCAACCAATTCATTACTAAATGCCGTACCAGTTAGTAATGTTGTAACCAGTAAACCAGCTACAATCTTTGAGAAGTTCTTCAAAAATATCACCCCATTTCACTTTATTAGAGAATGTAAAGTCGTACAGCAACTTTATCTCCTCCTGTTATTCCTTAACCGCTCCACAGGTCATGCCATCCATAATCGTCCTTTGAAAGATTAAGTAGATAACCATTGTTGGCAGCAACACAAATAAAATGGCTGCTGAAAGTTTCCCCCAATCCATATTCCTTTGCCCTGCAAATTTCATCAATGCAGTTGACAAAGTAGTTAGTCTGCTAGAAGGCATATAAAGATATGGAATATACATATCATTGATGACTTCTACAAACTTAATAATTCCTAAAGTAGAGGAAGCTGGCAATAACATTGGAAATACAATCTTCCAGAAAATCTGTACAAAGGAAGCTCCGTCAATCATTGCTGCTTCTTCCAGTGAAAATGGTATCTTTTCTATATACTGAGCATAGATGTAAATCTGCATCATGTCTGTACCTATGTAAATTACGAGGGGTGCCATTAGGCTATTGTATAACCCCATTTTATTGATAATTTGAAAACGAGCAATTTCTGTTGTGTAAAATGGTAATACCATCGCAAACATAAACATGCCCATAATCAGTTTTTTGCATTTAAACTCATATCTGATTAAAACATATGCTGTCATTGTACCTAACAAAATATTAAATCCAACAGACAGTAAGGATAAGATCATGGAATTCTTAAACGCTGTTCCTATCTTTGCCTGATGATAAACTTTGACAAAGTTATCTACTCTAAGCGCTTCTGGCAGATCAAATGGATTCCCAAGTGCAATCTCCATTGATGTCTTAAAAGAAGCTAAGAGTAACATGGCAAGTGGAGCCAGCACAAGAAAGGCAATGATAAACATCATCAGATACATCAGTGCATGAGATACTCTTCTTCTCAATCCCGACTCCTCCTTGCCACGAATAAATTTTGTAACAGTGCAATCCCTAAGATAATAAACATTAATACCACTGCCATGGCGGATGCCATACCATACTGATCATATTTGAATGCGGTATCTATGGTATAAGTCGTGAAGGTAGACGAGGCAAATCCAGGACCGCCTTTGGTAATCAAGAACGGAATATCAAATACCTGTAGGGCACCTCTTGCATTTAAGAACAACACCATCTCAATGACTCTTCGTATACCAGGAATTGTAATATATCTTAGCTTTTGCAGTTCACTTGCACCATCGATTTCTGCTGCTTCATAATAGTCGGCAGGAACCGATAAGATACCAGCGATAAAAAGAATAACATGCTGTCCGCAATATCTCCAAAGAGATACGCCGATTAAGGAAAAATTAACAAGATATTTGTTACCAAGCCAATCCATTGCCATAAAATCCAAGCCGATTGCTTCAAAAAAGCTATTGATTGGACCTCCCACGGGACTGTAAAGATAAGAAAACATATAAGCAACAGCTACGCCGTTGATGATATATGGCATAAAGGTAACGGACTTGAAAAACCCACTTCCACGAAGCCTTTTACATAAGATAGAGGCAAATAATATTTCAAACGGAATCGCTAACAAATGGATAAAAAAATATAACATATTATTTGCTAATGCTAACCATACATTTTTTGAATTCGTAAAGATGGTATTGTAGTTTTTAAGACCTACATAATTGAGCTCCGAACTTATGCCATCCCAATCTGTGATACTGAGCTGAAACAACTTAAAGGTTGGATATATTAAAAATAGCAACAGCAGACAGATAGGAATGCAAAGAAATGCGAAGATAAAAATTTGTCTCTGAGTTTTAAAACTAGCACGCATACTTAAAATCCCATCCTTTGGCTATATTTTTTTACTTGATACCAAGTTCTGCTCTGGATGCCTTCCAAGCTGTATTCATCTCATTTAAGATATCTTCAAAGCTTTCTCCAGCAAGCATTCTCTGACCAATATTCTTGGTATCAAACTTGGTCTGGTTCACTAATTTAGAGTAGTTCTCATCGCCAGGATAATATAAGAATAAATCAGCCTTGTTGTTCTCACGGAATTCTTTGAATAATGGATTATCATTATCAATTCCTGCAACAGTGGAATTATTTAAAGTAGCTGTTAGATAACCAGAATAGACATCTTTACTAAAACTCCATTCAATAAATAATTTTGCTGCATCGATATTCTCGGAGTTTTTATTAATAGTTAAGAAGTTATCTGCCATAGTCATTAATCTGTTTGTTTCACCTTTATGTACCACTGGTAATGCAAAGAATCCTAAATCATCTGCATTTCCAACACGCTCTAAGTAGTTCGGTAAATACCACTGGCCAAGTAAAATCATTGCTGCTTTATTTGCTTCAAATAACTGCTGGCATTGGTCGCAACCCATACCAAGAGGATCCGTTCCCATAACATTCTCACGATATAACTCATCAATTATCTTGTAAGCTTCATAAAAACCGCTTCCAGCTTTAAATGGATCATCCTGTTTTGTAATGTTAGTGAGAATTTTTTCATCATTCCCTACAAGGTGTGGCATGAATTCATTGAATGGGTAAACTGGCCATACATCTTTTCCACCCATTGCAATTGGTATGTACTCGCTCTTTTCTTTGATTGTCTTCGTTGTTGCGATAAAATCTTCCCAAGTTTCAGGAATGGTTAAACCAAGCTCTTTAAACACTGATTTCTTATAGTATACAAACTCACTAAAGCTACGGAGTGGTAAACCATAAATCTTATCATCTTGTGTAAACTTTGATGCGAAGGTATTATTTTTTACCAGTGGATCATTTGCATCCCATTCTAATAAAAAGCTCTTAAAATCATTGATAAAGTCTGGCTTTAACTGGATTACATCAGGAAGCTGATTTGCTGATTGACGAATTTTTAAGTTTTTCATCATCTCATCAGTACCACCAAAGCACTCAATATCCACCGTGATGTTTGGATGTTCTTTCGTAAATTCAGCAGATTTTTCATCCCAGTAAGCATAATCCTGAGGATCAGCTAAGGCATAGGTAAGTACTACTTTCTTGTCACTATCTGCTTTCTGGCTAACTACATCTTTACTACACCCTGCAAATGCACTAACTACCATCATCGCCGATAATGCCACCCCAATTGTTTTCTTAAATTTCTTCATTTCTTCGTAACCTCCCTTTACTTAGTTGTAACAAGAAAATTCCTTCTCATTCGAAACTGTTTTGCTTTCCTCTTGTTTACACACTAATCATACTGCACAAAAATACTCCTGTTAATGATGTATTTTTGTACTTTATGATGTATTTTTAACTGGTATGATTTTTTTCCACTAGAACTTTTTTTCGTTTTCATGGACGTTCATGAATTCATTTCTAAAACTACTTGGGGACTTTCCTGTTATTTTTTTAAACATTCTACTAAAGTGCTCCTGATTTTCGTAACCTACATGTTTTCCAATATCACCGATAGGTTCATTGGTTTCCTCCATGAGTTTTTTTGCTAATTTAATCCGAAGCCCTGTGAGATAATTAATGAAACTCTCTCCGATCTGTTCTGTAAATAATCTGCTTAGATAGGATTCACTGACTTCACAATAATCACTGACCTGCCGTAAACTAATGCCCTCTGTGTAGTGTTTATTGATGTATTTCATTGCATTCTTTAATTTATAGTTTTGTGTTGTTTTTCCTTGATTCAGGCGATCATAAATATCCTGAACAAGACTACGAAACCATTGATTCATCTCATCAAGGGTCTCAAATGCTGATAGTTCTTTATAAAAATCTATCTTTTCCTCAAATAATTCACTGATTTTAATTCCTTTTTGACCAAGTTCGCTCACTAACTCATACATAATTCCGCTATAAAAGGATACTGCTTTTGCCGTACTCAATAAGCAGAGTTCTTTGACTCTCTTTTCAAATTCGAGCAGCAATTCTTTTAGTTTTTCTTTCGTATCCTCAGACAAAGATACAACAATATCATGTAATAAAGCTCTATCAAATTCATCATAATCTTTGGATATCTGAGTTCTTTCGTTCTCTCCTAAAATCCGACCAGTACCATAAACCATGCGAAGCTGTGCTGTCTCCAATGCCTGTGCATAGAGTTTTTTTACATGATGAAACCCATCTGTCACAGAACTGACCCCACAACTAACAGAAAGATTAAAATACTGTCTAAAACAGCAAGAGATATTGGTTAAGATACTTTGAATTTTATACTGGATGGCCTGTTGGCTTACCTCCTTTGGAAAACTCATCAGATAGACAAATGATTTTGGATTTAGGCTAACAATCTCTCCCAGTTGATACTCCTGCGTTTTTTGCTCTAACATGGTACTGATACGCTTTTGCATATTTAGTAGGACCACTTCATCATGCCGTTCTTCTAGTAACTGATAATGGTCGATTAATATGCACGCAACTACTAAGTTCTTCTCCGATAATTTTAGTTTGGATGCTTTCATTCGTTCCTTTAAATCTATGGTTACCTCTTTTAATAAAAGTTCTTCTATTAATTGTGCTTGCTCCACTCGGTAAGAAATATGCTGACGTTCTTTTTGGACAGCACGATTTTTCAAATTTTCCTTACACTTTTGAAATAGGTTTAACATTTTTTCTACGCTTACTTCATTCTTCATCACGTAATCGATTGCGCCAAGGGTAAACGCCTCTCTGACAAAGTGAAAATCATTATACGCACTCAACATCAAAATCTGAGGCTCTAAATTTTTCTCCTTCATTTCCCTAATTAGTGTAATTCCATCCATTCCTGGCATACTAATATCCACAAGGACGATATCGAATTCCTTCTGTTCTAGAATTTTAAGTGCCTCAGTGCCATCTGATGCTTCTCCAGTAATTTCATAACCATGCCTTTCCCAATCCGTAAGTGCCTTCATCTTTAGACGTACCAATGGTTCATCATCTACCAACAGAATATGAAACATATGTAATCCTCCCTTTTTGCCTATGACAACTTAAATACAATATGGTAGCTTTGCTATTACTTTTACCCCTTCTCCTTCTTTGCTGAGAATCGAGATTCCATATTGTTCCCCATAATTTAATTGTAGACGTCGATGAATATTAAAGATACCTATTCGATTAAACCCATCCTTTGGCAAGGAACTAGCGAGTAGTTCATTGATTTGCTCTTGTGCCATACCAACTCCATCATCCTCTACAGATATCATTAAGGTATCTTCCTTAACCTTTGCAATTACAAGAATATGAAGCACACTAAACGCATCCTTTAATCCATGTATAATTGCATTTTCAAGAATTGGTTGCACAAGCATCTTTGGTAGAAGGGCGTTCTCTGCTCCTTCTTCGATTCGGTAAGTAACTTCAAACCGACCAGGATAACGAAAGCTCATAATCGCTTCGTAATTTCGTAGCAAATCAAAACTTTGTTCTACTGTATTTAACGAACCACTCTTTTCCAGGGTGTTGTAAAGGAGTTTTGTCAGGGATGAACTCATGACGGTAACATTATCCGCTCCACAATTTTCTGCGATTGTTGTGATACTATTTAAGGTATTAAATAAAAAATGAGGATTGATCTGATACTGTAGGCTTTGAAGTTCTAGATAAACCTTTTCTTTTTCCTTCGTTTCCACTGCACAAAGGAGACTCTTTAGTCTCTCCACCATCTGGAAGAAGGACTGATTTAAACGATCAATTTCACTCTTTCCTCTGGATGGCGCTGGTAAATCAAACTCTCCTTTTTCCACTCGATGTGTTTGTCTAATTAAGTTTCTAACTGGACGCATGACCATCCCAATGGTACTTCCAAAGAAGACAAGAAAGAAAATCAGAGATAAAATCAGAAACACAACTAAAAAGTACGTTGATGCATGTTCTAATTTTCCTGTAATTTTTTTATATGGGACAGAGACGATTACCTTCCAATTGAGATTAGGAACCGTTTGATAAGAAAGCAACAGCTCTTTTCCATTGTCGTTACATTTTTGGTATCCTGACACTTGCTCTGTAGACTCAATGAGATGTGCTGCACTATTCCCATTCGTGTATACCACATTATTCGTTTGTGTTATGACGTCTAATGCCCAATCCTCTGGCAACCTTAGTTCTGAATATGCTCTTCTTAGTACGGACGGATTGAAAGCAAAATAGACCATTTCGATTTGGTTGTCTCCTTTTAACTCAGAGACAGCAGCAAATGAAATTACTTTCGATGTTTTTGGGATTTTAAAGAGAAAATTATCAACGGTATTCAAAGGGATTACTATATTTTGCTGTCCGCTTTCTAAAATGTCTTGATACCAATCGAGAGAACGAATTTCTTGATCTGTAATTTTTGGGGGATTTTTATAATAGTAGTAGCCACCATCTTTATAGCTAAACAATACACCGATTAAGTCAGTGGTATAGTTAAAATAACTTGCCAGTTTTTCTTCTAGCTGTTGTTGTAGACGGAGTTTATCTTTCGTATTCTTAATGTGTGGCATTTTACTTACCTTGTTCATGATGTCACTATCATTAATGATGGTTCCCGCAGTATGTACGTAAGGTCTTGTTGTTGCATTGATATGGTTCGAAATTTGTGAAGTCATATGCATCGTAGTTTCGATATTATCCTTGACTAAGATATCCTCCATATAACCAGCCAATGTTTTTTCTCCAAAAATAACAGGTATCAGAATAAAGATAATATAAATGGTTAGATATTTGATCAGTATGCTGTGTCTTAAGTCTTTCATGTGCCCTCTCCTTCACCCTATCGACTATCGTAATCTTCTTAAAATAAAATAATCAATAACACTACGAACAGACATTGCGTATTTCTCCCCAACGAAAGACACAATGCCTGCTATTTCATAACCTCTTAAACTGTCCTAACAATTCCGTCAACGTCCAGTCACTCCATAAATCTCTGTCATTTCCTTTGGGTGTTCCTTCCCAAATAATAGTCCTGAGAGTTCTTTGGTTCATTCCGAAAGATCTGCAGTTGGATCATAATAAAGCTTCGCCAAGAAATTTATCTTATATTTTACCTTTTTTTAACATTTTAACATGTTTACTGTCACATTCCAATAAGCTTCAACTACAAAATGACCGTTCTGCGAACGAAATTTTGGCTTCTCAGACCATTTATACTATAGAGCAACAGGTTAGTTTAGCAGAAAATATGGATTGTTTGAGTTGGCTCCCATTGTCTTTCAGATATGTTAGAAGTTGATCTACTCCCATCTTGTCGACGCCATGGCTTCCTTTGTTCTTCTTCACCCTTTTATAGGCTTCGTTTAGGTTATCATTGCTGATAATCCTCTCAAGCATTTCATACTGATACTTACTTTGGTCGTTCTGTCCGTTTTACTTTAACCCACGAGATTGCTCCCATGCTGGGCGCACCTAAAAAAGAGTAAGTACAAGCTTTTTAACTTATACTTACTCTTCAAAATATCAAATCTCATTAATTTTCTCTAATAACTAGCAATTTATATCTTGCAATTTATGTCTTGTATTTGTGAACAACCCATCATTGAAAGCCAATAGTATTGCACGCACTTTAGTTCAATCGGTGTTAGAAATTATATTCGAGCAGTTTCTTAATTTCCAAAGCAATCGATATGATCCATCTTTCTCGGTACTACCATCTGCATTAACAATCCAGTTTCATCAGTCATTGGGCTTTCTGGAATCACTGTATATTCGCCCTCATTAACAAGATTTGCAGAGACTGCAAGACAAATTGCATCAATAATATCATCCATATTACATTTAAATTCTTTTGCACATAACTTAATTTTTTCAAAGCTTATCTCTTCTATGAACTTCGATAGTATACGGATTCTCTCCTCTACCCCATCTATGTCCGCTTTCTTTGATAATACGGTACTACCGTTTAATCTTGAAAAGCAAACTTCTGGATGGCTTTCTTTAATTAAGTTCTTATACTGACTATTTTCTTGAAGATAGCTGTCAACCTCACGCATTTTTGGTATAATTCCAACCGTTAATGGAGTGAATTTTTTCCCTAATATTCTTACATTCTCATCGTAAGCATTAGCCACGTTCTCAGCATAGACAGCTTGTCTGCATGGTACCGAAAAAATCGTTGATGACCTTTCCTTAATCATCCTTCTAGCTTCGGCATCTGGTCTAATCTGCTCACTTGTACTAGGTAAACCGATCACCATATCAATTAAAAATTCATCAAATGTTCCATAGTTTAATACTATGTCCTCAAGGTTCGTGTATTTTTCTAAGAGTAACTTACCATGACTTATTATGGCTGTAATCCACCCACCTTTACATCCATCTACTCCAATACATATACTTTTAAGATTGATCTTTCTACCACTATCCTTAATCTCGGGAATCCTAGATTTACCGACACCATAGAGTTTTACTTGTTCGACCATATGACCAATATTTCCTTCTCCTGCAAATCTACTACTGTCAAAAAAATCGTTCTTCATATCCAACCATTCTAGCGGATGATCTTCTTCCTGTAAAATAACTTCTCCTTGTAAATGTCCAACATATACCTCAACATAACAATCCTGATTGTAATAGGTGAAGTCCATCATATGATGAAGTGTAATAATATTGTGAGAAATCCCGGTTTCTTCATATAACTCACGATATGCAGCATCAAATCCATCTTCTCCTAGTTCAATTTTACCACCTACAAGATTGTAGAGTCCTAGGTAGGGATCTTTTCTTCTTTTACAGAATAGTAAATTGCCATTCTGATGAAATACCATAATACAGTTGTAACCTTGCATAATCCCTCCAAGGATATCGTTTTTCCTATATTTTTGCAAACACTTGCTTACTTATGTTTTTGTAAAGCCAAAGCGGATAATAGCAATCCGCTACGTTAATTGCTCATAACCTTGTTAACTCAAGCCTTTCTTAACAGCTGAATATGCAAGTCTTTTCCCTTTTTTCTAACATTTGCTTTATCCACCATAGCCCCAACTAAATGAAGTTCATCACCAGAATCATCTTCTCCAACTAACTGCCAATAATAGCCTTCGATTTCATACTGACGTCCATTATTTAAATTATGTTTGATTTTCTGGATAAACTCTTCTCCATAATTGCATTCATATTGAATTATGATAATCTCTGTGTTCTGCTCATTTTGAGAAACTTTTGTATTAACTTTTATATCTATGTTTTCTGCTCCATTTAAAAGGAACAAAGTTAATATCTCGCTTACAATCTGAGCTATCTTCTTTGCTTCATGTCTCATCTATTTCTCTCCTTATGAAATGCATCTAGTACCGGAATCATAACTCCTGCAACCAATCCACCTGAGAATCCATTGTTATATAGATTTATACCTCCATGTATCACTCCGACATTTGTTACAAGAATCATATGAAGAGCACCTGCTATGAAACCAATAATAGGTCCGTACGTGCCAGCAATTGGTGCTAGTGTAGTTGAAAATAAAACCGATATAATAATCCCTGTGGTAGATAGGTCATTTCCAAATAATAATGCAGTTATAATTACTCCAATCATAACTGGTAGACAATTCTTAATATGCTTACCAAATGCACCAAATCCAACTACAGTG
The DNA here is from genome assembly GCF_031997925.1 of Lachnoclostridium sp. NCBI lineage: Bacteria > Bacillati > Bacillota > Clostridia > Lachnospirales > Lachnospiraceae > Lachnoclostridium > Lachnoclostridium sp. The sequence continues at coordinate 61,186 of NZ_DAMADT010000009.1, forward strand.
AAAATACCTGCTAAAACTGGGCCATTTACAACACCACCAATTAGTAATACATAGATTAAGCTAAGTAATCCAAGTAACGCCATGTTTAGTAATGTTACTCCAAAACCTACGAGGTGCGTAAAATCCGTAATCAGTCTTCCCTTATATTGTAGTATTTTCCTATAATCCATTATAGCACGTCTATTGAAATAAATACCAGTACAGAAAAGGCCAAGAAATAAGAACAATAATAGTATGATAATAACCAGATGATTTTTCTCTGAGATGATATTTACTGGTTCAATCGTAATACCGAAGCTTCTAAGTACACTTGCTAATACGGTACCTAATATTCCAGATGTAAAACCAATATTATAAAGATTATATCCATCATGAAATTTGAGCATATGCGAGGATAGAGGTACAATAATAAATCCAATGAATAAACCAACGCATACCGCAACTGTAATAGCCCAAAATGGCTGTAGCAAACCCGAAAAACTAATTTCACTAACCATTGGTGCTAATGCAGTACCAAACATTATTGCAATAATAATATCTTTAAAAGAAATTTTCTTATATAAAGAATAGAAATAACCACCGAAATAAATTGGAATAATATTATATAGATTTTTTCCAAAGAAGGAAAAGCCGATAACTGTAAAGAATGCTGCGATTAAAATACCATTCAACTTTAGTCGAAAATGGCGCATAATAAAGATATTTAAGAGACCAACTAGACCAACATTAATAAATGCTGCTTCAATTCCACCTACTTGTATGAAATCTGTAACTAAGATGGTTGGTGTAAGTACAATATTGATAAACCCGTATAATACCGAGTGAAAGCTTCCATTATAAATGCCATAAATTATACCAACGAATAGAAACAAAATGGGGATTGCAGATAATAAGCTAAGTTTTTTACTACGTCCTATGTCTTTTTCATCTACCTTGTTAAACTCCAAAGATTAACCTCCTCATATTTTTATTGATTTTTTGTAATAATATTTTACAAGAATAGTATGCTATTTGACAATAATTTTTTTCAGGTAAATTTTTCTTCATACTAATTACAGCAAAATGTGATAAAATTTCATCATATTTTATGTGTACTAAAAGTATTTTAATTTTGTGATTTCATCACAGAAATGCATGTACTAAATTGGTTATAATCACTTTCTAATAACGAAGGAAAGTAACAAAAGAAGGGTGGTCAAAGTTATGGCAAACGTAATTATCATTGGAAATGGTCCAGCAGGCATTTCTACAGCTTTATATACAATCAGAGCAGGAATTGAAACAACTATCATAGGTAAAGATTTTGGTGCATTAGGAAAAGCGCATGAGATTGAAAATTATTATGGATTTAGTCAGCCTATCTCTGGTGAGGATTTAGTAAAAGAAGGGATTGAAGGAGCAAAAAGACTTGGAGTGAACTTCATCTCAGATGAAGTGCTTGGTATTTCTTATACTGATCAATTAGTAGTAAAAACAAAGAATGAAGATTACACTGCAAAAAGTGTTGTTATCGCGACAGGAACCACTCGCAATGCACCTAAGATTAAGGGATTAAAAGATTTAGAAGGACATGGTGTTAGTTACTGTGCTGTCTGTGATGCCTTCTTTTATAGAGGAAAAGATGTTGCTGTGTTAGGTGATGGAGAATATGCACTTCATGAAGCTTTGGAGTTATTACAAACTTCAAACACAGTTACTCTCTTAACCAATGGTAAAACACCAGCAATTGAAATCCCAGATTCCATAAAAGTAAATACTACTCCTATTGAGTCACTAGAAGGTGAAGAAGCGTTAGAAGCTGTTCTCTTTCAAGATGGAAGCAAACTTTCTATATCCGGGTTATTTGTTGCAGTTGGTGTTGCTGGAAGTACTGATTTAGCTAAAAAAATTGGTGCTATTACAGAAAGGAATAAGATCTTAGTCGATGATACTATGGCTACAAATATACCTGGTCTATATGCAGCAGGTGATTGTACCGGTGGCTTATTACAAATATCAAAAGCTGTTTATGATGGTGCTAAGGCTGGAACATCAATTATTAAGTATCTTAGAAATTCCATTAGATAGCCTAATGCTTTGTATACAACTGCTATCTAGTTTTATAACAAGGAAAAGTACGCTTAGCGAACTTTTCCTTGTCATTTATAAAGTATTCGTGTAACAATGATTCGTTTTTGTTAAGTCAAAGCGGATATTCGCAATCCGCTTACGCTACCAGCTCTACCTCATTGCCACTACGTGGCATTTTAAAACAGGCAAGTCCTTACCCCCGCTTACAGAAGCGGAGGACTTCCCTAATGAGGTTAATTTCTTACACTAATAATGCTTTCATTACACCATAGTAGCATTCACATACTTTTGTAAGTTGCTCAACTTCAATATATTCATCAACAGTATGAGCTAAATTCTCTGGAGAAGGTCCGATGCCTAATGTCTTAATCCCTGCTTCTCCTGCATAATGAGAACCATTAGTACAGAAATTGTACTGTGTAATCTCTGGATTGAATCCTGCGTTGTTAAGCTCTTTCACAACTGCCTGAACCCATGCTTCGTCTTTATCATATAACCAGCCAGGGAAGAATCTCTCGCCTTCGATCTTGTTTCCGGTATAGCACATTTCTTCGCCTACTGCATAGGAAACTTTAGCCTTTAATTCAGGATCTTCTGCCATTAATTTGTCTAATAACTCTCTAATTGGTGCAAGGACAGATTCCTTCGTCTCACCAACTAATAAACGACGATCATAAGTTGCGCGGCAATATTCAGGAACTACAGAAGCTCCAGGATATG
>NZ_DAMADT010000009.1:63985-71778 GCF_031997925.1 Lachnoclostridium sp.
TGTCTGTTAACTCTAAGATACCCTTTCCTAATACTGGGTGCTCTGTTGGAACTAAGTCTCTAATTGCATTAATTACCTTGCTCATTTTATAAACAGCGTTAATTCCTTTTTCAGGATTTGCAGAATGAGCTGGTTTACCAAATGTCTCAACTACGACTTCACCACGTCCACGCTGACCAATTTTAACGTTTAATTGACTTGCTTCACCAATGATTACGTAATCTGGTTTAAAGTTTTTGGAGATTTCACGTGCAGCTATACCTTCAAAGCACTCTTCATGAACAACACCAGCAATAAGGATTTCACCAGCAAAATCACGGTTTGTATCTTCTGCAAAGTATTTTGCAGCTGCTGTAAATGCGGAAACTGCACCCTTCATATCGGATGTACCACGGCCATATAACTTACCGTCTATAATTTCGCCACCAAATGGGTTCTGTGTCCACTTGCTTGGGTCAGATACAGGTACTGTATCAATATGTCCATCAAATAATACCTTTGGACCTGGACGATTTCCTTTGATAATTCCGATTACGTTACCATATCTATCATAAGAAACATCATCAAATCCATTTGCTTTACAGAATTCAACTATTGTCTCAGCAGCTTGTTTTTCTTCTCCTGAATAGCTTTTTGCCTGTATCATTTTCTGTGTTAATTCAATTAACTCTTGTTCTCTGTTTCCTTTTAACATTATATTATCTCCTTTCGTATACCCGTGTATAATCAATCTGCTTGCAGATTGATTACTGCTTACATTAGAAATGTGAAATCGCTTATTATTTCACATTACACCCGTGTATATTCAATCTGTTTACAGATTGAATACTGCTTAAATTAGAAATGTGAAATCGCTTATTATTTCACATTACTCCGCATCGTAACGTGTGTCTTTACCATTCCATACAACATTACGATAATTTTGTTTGTCTGTATCACCTTCTGTAGAGATGAATAGTAATCTAGAATCTTCATTAAGACCTAATTTACCCTTTAAATCTACAAGAGAATCATCTGTTAAGATATTGTAAACACAACCAAGAGTAGCTGCACCGCTTTCTCCAGATACAACCTTCGTATCACCATCTAATGGGCTAGCCATGACACGCATACCATCAGCTGCTACATAATCTGGGCAAGAGATAAATGCATCTGCATAATCCTTTAATACATTCCAGCCAATGCTATTTGGTTCGCCACAAGCTAAACCTGCCATGATTGTATTTAAGTCGCCAGTTACAAAGTGAAGTTTACCATCGTTTGCTTCAGCGGTACGATAAATACAGTCTGCTTTGTTTGGTTCTACAACCACGATCTTAGGTTGATTTCCTTTATAGTAATTTGCAAAGAATCCACAGACAGCACCAGCTAAAGAACCAACTCCTGCTTGTAAGAAGATGTGTGTTGGAGCTTCCGCTTTTGTCTCTTCTAATTGCTTTACAATTTCAAACCCTAGTGTCATGTAACCTTGCATAATCCAAGTAGGGATATCCTCATAGCCTTCCCATGCAGTATCCTGAATTACAATCCAGCCTTTTTCCTTTGCATTTTTATCTGCAAGACGAACTGCTTCATCGTAATTCATATCCATGATGGAAGCTTCAGAACCTTCTGCAAGGATGTTATTTAATCTTTCAATAGCAGATCCCTTTGGCATGTAAACAACGGATTTTTGGTTTAACTGATTTGCTGTCCAAGCAACACCACGTCCATGGTTACCATCGGTAGCTGTTACGAATACCATATCACCTGTTTTATCTTTTACTTCTTTTGATATCATTTTAGTTGCTGTTAAATTCTTGATATCTTCCCCAATTTTATCAGCAATTAAGCGTCCAATCGCATAAGATCCACCTAATACTTTAAACGCATTTAAACCGAAACGGTAAGATTCATCTTTCACATGAATATTTTTTACACCAATTTCTTTCGCTAAGTTCTTAAGCTCAGCTAATGGAGTTTCGCTATAAACTGGAAAGCTTTCATGGAATGCTTGTGCTTTACCTGCTTCCTCGAAGTTTAAAAAATCAATATTTGATTTTTCATTATTATTTCTTGGATAAAATACACTTTTAAATGTTTCTTTCATAAACTTAACCTCAATTCTGGCGTTTAGCGCCTTTTTATTAGTGCTTTTGTATAAGTTACTGTGTAAAATATGATATATATTAATCTCGATTATAAACCCTCTAAAAAATTCAGGAAAAAGCAAAGCAGGTTAACATGCTTGAATATATGGCTTTTTATAAGAATTTTTAGTAAGTATTAGTCAGAGATTAGTATCGCACACGTTACATGGTGCAACAATTGTGGCACCATGGTACCTTACTTAGTTACTGCAATTACCTCGACTTCTAATAATACACCCTTGGGAAGTTCTTTTACAGCTACACAAGAACGAGCTGGCTTACGTGTAAAATATTCACCATAAACTTCATTGAATGCTGCGAAATTTCCCATGTCAGATAAAAAGCAAGTTGTTTTAAAAACATTTTCAAATGTTGTATTAGCTTCTTCTAAAATAGCCTTAATGTTTTTCATAACTTGAAGAGTTTGTTCTTTAATGCCACCTTCTACTACTACACCAATTGTTGGGTCTAGTGGTATCTGACCTGAAGTATAAAGAACTCCGTTCACTACAAGAGCTTGGCTATATGGTCCGATTGCTGCTGGTGCATTTATTGTATTGATTATTTGCATAATTACATCCTCTTTTCTATGACTTTTTTCGTCTATTTATCTATATCTAAATTATAATACTAAAATATATTTCAGTCAATCTAATTTTTATATTATTTTATTTCATTCTGTTACTTTCCATAATTGAACATTTTTAACATCTAAATGAGTTTCAATCAATTTCGACAAAACACTTGGTATGGCGTAGTTGAAAGGAAATCACTCTGCAATTTCCTTCTAATAAAATATGATTTACAAACTTTACCTTTGTATTAAAAAAAGAAACGGATCATATAGATTCATTTCTTCTAATTATTTTATTCCGCTATGTTAGATTAAATTTAATTGAAATTTACATTCAATTATAGGCTTACCCTTTTGGTTAGCTTATTATTGATTTAATCAATATTGGTTGCGAAAATTCTTCTAATTCATTATGAGCAATATAATAATCATTGTCACGAATACAATAGAATCTTACAGTAATAGACGGTAAGACATCAAATTCTGTACCATTATCAATGCTCAGAATGATATCAAATGAATACAAAGGATATTGAGCTTTCAAAATAGTTTCAATTGACTTAACTCTAAGCAGTGCAGTTTGCAATAAGCACTTAGCATCTTTTGATCCACTTATATATATTTCATTACAGCTCCATTCTAATTGGGTAAGCATTTCTTTAGAATGTTTTATTTTACTATTTTCATTTAAGTTCCAGCAATTATCTTCTAAATAAAAATACGGTTCACCATTACAATTTAATCCTTGTCTTATAGATGTACTTCCATCAATAGTAATTTGATTGATTTTAGAAATTTCATTTATATAAGTTTCCATTTTCTTATTATATATCATTTCTAATCCCCCTGAAACATAACCAAATTTCAACATTGATTTAAAATATATCCTTATTTTATATGATCTTTGAATCCCCTGAGATGCATATAAACCGTATTTTTACTAACATCCATAAATTTTGCTACCTTGATAACCGAATCTTTCATTCTAAAAATCCCTTGATTGTATAGTAAGTTAACAATTTCTTTGTTTTTTAAATTTACAGATATACTTTCATCGGCCATAACCTGCTGAGAGGCTTCTGTATAAGCTTGTTCAATCAAAGCATCTACATCCACAGCAAAGTTTTCATTAATCATGGTGTTATTAGACATATTAAGCATTCTAAAGACTGGGAATGTCTCTGATAAAGGAGTATCTACATGATAATTAATGCAGATTAATCCAATAATACGATGATGCTCACCATAAACACTAATTGTAGTTGAATAAAGCTGATTTCCCTTTTTATTTTTAGACTCGTACGAAATATAACCATCTAGATTTTCATCTTGAATCTTATTCAGCATATTGAGTGCTAAATCTGTAATAGGAGCACCTAATTTTCTCCCCGTATGATGCCCATTTATAATTTTTATTACAGAGTTTTCACAGTCTTCTAAACTATGTAACACATACTCAAACCCTGTTCCTAAATAATCTGCTAGTCCATCTAAAAAGCTTCGATATGAATTTAATATGATTTGATCTGTTACTGTTAATTTCATACTTCCCCGCTGCATAGTTCCCCCATTCTTGTGCACATTATTGCACATTTTATGCTTTTTTACTTTTTCTATCAAAACGGATATTCCCACTTGCCTACAGGCAAGTTTATCCGCTTACGCTACCAGCTATACCTCAATGCCACTGCGTGGCATTTTAAAACAGGCAAGTCCCTCGCTTATTGAAGCGGGATACTTCCCTGATGAGGTTAAATTACCAATAGTAATTATATAAAATGAAGATTAAAAAAGCAATACATCTATTTTATGAAGTAAAATCTAAATAACTTTATGAAGTAAATCAGAACATCTTTATGAAGTAAATCCATAACATCTTCATGAAGTAAATCCGTAACAACAATCTTAGGAAAGATAATTTCCATAAGCCACATTATCGTACGGTATTTTTAATTCTTTCAGATATTTTATTATTTCTAATGCTTTTACTCGTTCGTCACTACTCTCACATTGATTCAATATTATTTTATACGGAATCATTAACTTATTACAGTACCCTTCTGTTACTAACTTTACTACATCCACTGGCTCTATTCTATGTGTTGGTTCACAACTTAAAATCTCCATTGCCAGCTTCCATCGGTGACAGCATTCCATGAGCGGCCTAGATAAACAAGATAATCCTGCTAAAATAACAACAAAATCTGTATCATTTGGTAATACAGGTTCATGCTTGTCAGGTACCTTAATTGGAAGTCGCTTAGAACCATCTGCTTCAACCAGTATATAATCCGAAACTGTTTTCATCCATTCATAAAAAGAGTTTGATACATTTGTCATCTTACCATCTCCACATGGAATTCCAGCAACTGCAATGCCATTTGAGTTAAGCATACTCAAAAGCATCTCCTTATCTTCTTTTAATACTTCATACTCTTTAGGCAAAAACATATGAGTTGTAGTGGTAATAATTACTCGTTTTCCAAGGGAAATCAACTCCTTTGCTAGATGATGAATTGAAGTAGTTTTACCTCCTGCACCCACAAAAGCAATAACCTTTCTTTGAGACAGTTCTATTCCAAACGCCTTTGAAATACTATCTTGTTTTATGAGTTTTTCTGAATTATTTAATTGATAAAACTCCATAAAAATTCTCCATTCTGACACAACCTACGAATTCCGATTTTTCAATACTACCTCTATATCTCTATATCATAGATCTTATCGTAGCTGATATGATTTTCTTTCATAAAATTTTCTAATTCTAATCTTACCTGCGGATTTGCACTCCAGGCTAATCCACAGCCTGCCGTAATACTCCTTGGAACCGGAATTATTCTGCCACTAAGACCTTGCTCCTTACAAAGTTTTTCCATAGCCATAGCACTTGTTGTATTCTGAAAGGTAATGACAGCTTTTCGTTCTTTTTTTCTCATTGTCAGCCTCCTAGATTTCAATTGCAAGCGTTTTTACTGCACTTATTGCGATGTCAACTTCTTCCTCAGTATTAAAATGAGAAAAACTAAAACGTACCGCACCTTGCTCTTTTGTTCCGAGTGCCGTATGGAGAAGCGGAGCACAATGTCCCCCTGACCTGGTATAGATACCAAACTCCTCTGCCAATTGATCACTTACTTCGCCTGAATCATAATCTGCAATATTAAACGTGACTATTGCAGCTCTATTGGTCGTAGTAAAGTCACCATAAATTTTTATATTAGGAATGTCTTTTATTCCTTCATAAAACTTCCACATTAGCTTTTGCTCTTTCTCTCTTATCTGAACGATGCCTGTTTCCATAATATAAGAAACTCCAGCATATAAACCAGCAATACCATGTCCATTTACGGTACCTGCTTCCAAACACTCTGGCATTACATCAGGATGGGTTTTAGAAAAAGATAAAAAGCCACTACCACCAGTTTTTAGTGGAGATACAAAAATACCTTCTCGAACATAAATACCACCCGTCCCCTGTGGACCAAGAAGTGCTTTATGTCCCGTAAAACAAAGAACATCAATACTTTGTTCCTCCACATCGATTTGGAAAACACCTGCTGTTTGCGCAGCATCTACTACAAATAAGATTTTCTCTTCTCTGCAAAGTTTTCCTATTCTTTGTATATCAATTAGATTACCTGTTAAATTCGAGCTATGTCCGCAGATTACCATCTTAGTATTCTTTTTAATACTTTTCTTTATTTCTTCTATCTTGATATTTCCAGATAAGTCGCTTTTTATGATAGTGAGTTCTACACCTCTTGACTCTAATTCATAAAGTGGTCGCAAAACACTATTATGCTCTAACTCCGTAGTGATAACATGATCTCCTTTATGCAACAAACCTTTTATCGCAATGTTAAGACTTTCCGTTGCATTTGAAGTAAAGGCAATACGACTTGCATCCTTAACACGAAATAGTCTTGCAAGAATTTCCCTCGTTGCATAAATTGACCTTCCAGCCTCTAAAGAAGCTGTATAAGAACCTCTTCCGCTATTTCCCATATTTTTTATAGCAGCATAAACCGCATCTGCTACAGAATCTGGTTTATGTAGACTGGTCGCAGCGTTATCAAAATATATCATTACATTTCTCCTTACTTATGAAAGGTTCTTAACTCTACGTAAATATAGGATGGATTCTAATACACTTCCACCGATACAACGGGCTTTATCTGAAATGGTAAAACAATTTTTCTTCTCTTCAATCCTTGGGTCGATATCAGCAATTTTTAGTCCTTTCATTACAGGATATCCATCTTTGATGATACCCCTTAAAATACCATCAATGCTTGCCTCTACCTTAGTCTCTCCAATAAAAGCGATTGCTTGTCCCTTCGTTACGGTATCGCTAATATGGTTTATATTTTTAATAATCCCAGTGGCAGGACTATGAATTACTCTCTCAATTCCATATCCACCTATGATTCCTGGAATTCCTGTATCCTCTACCGCAAAACCTTCTAAGAGAATCCGCCCTAAATCATGCCCTCTTTGGGTTTCTATAACGGCATCAACGTCTACACCTGCTTCAAATCCTGGTCCTAAAGCAATTGTTATCGGCGCCATCTCTTTCTTAGTCCCGAGATTTTTCTTAGCTAAAATTCCATCAACCAAGGCCAATGGTTTTATATAATTTAAGATGTCACAATACTCATCTTTTATAATTGGAATCTTACCTTCTGCTAAAATTTCATTTATTTGATCAAAGTGGTCTGCTTTTTTACAGGTTACCCCTTCCACGATAGTCTCACGCCCATACATCGCTTCAGAAAATGCCACTTTTCTTCGAATCGCAGAAGGAGCTTCAATCTCTAATACCACAACAGGAAATCCACTTTTAAATAATTTATGAATCGTTCCTGTTGCAATATCTCCGCCCCCTCGGACAATAATTATATTTTCCATCTTTTACATCCATTCTGGTGATTTCGCACCCTTAATCTCAATGGCACTTTGAACATTAGTACAAAATTCCATTTCTTACGGCTTTATGATCTTTGACGCATTCATCATCATTTCTGCAATCGCATACATATTGGTCACAGAACCAACAGATAATTTCTCAGATATTTCATAAAAGTTCAGAC
>NZ_DAMADT010000009.1:71788-80242 GCF_031997925.1 Lachnoclostridium sp.
AGGTTAATATTTCAACTCCTTGGGATTCTAAGAGTTTTAAATCTTGTAAGGAATCCGAGCCTTCTACCGATAGTTTCGCTCCGCCATTATAAAGTATAATCTTCTCTGGAAGCTTTTCTAATTCTGTGAGCGCATAGATAAATCCTTTCATTAAGGTTTTACCAAGTTGCTCACTCCCTTCTCCCATATGATCCGAGGACAATACAATAATAGTAGATTCCTCTCTAGTATCTGGATTACATAGTTCTTTTGTAGAAACTAACGTAACCTCTTGGCTAGAATTACTCTGAACATTATGACTAGGGTTACTCTGAACATCTTGACTAGAGTTCATCTGAACATCTTGGTTAGAATTATTGTTTTGATGATTAACAACTACTTTTTCTTGATTCGCTATTTCTATACTTATAGCATAATGATCCTGTGCAATTTTTTCAGAAGAGAACTTTAGTTTCATCTGTTTAGCCATTTTCACTAGATTTTGAACAGCAATCTCATTATCTACATAAACTTCAACCATACCATCGGTAAGATCTTTTAATGCTTTTTTAGTCTCTATAACAGGAAGAGGACATTGCATTCCTCTTGCATCAATTGATTTTCTCATTATAACCTCATTTCCGCGCTGTTCTTTGCGCTGAGTGGAGTTCGAAAAATCTTTCACTCTTATTATCTTTCTGTAAATCAAATTTAGCAATACAAACAATTCCTTACTATAATAAAACTTCAGTTCTTGACTAATAAATTGGGAGCGTGTTACTTTATTATAATTTCCTTCTCTTGTAACTTCGTAATCTCTCCGATGATCCCACAAGGCATCTCTAGACTTTCAAGCTCTTCTAATATCTTACTTGCATCCTCAGGTCTTACACTAAATAAAAGCCCTCCTGACGTCTGGGGGTCAAACAGGATTTCTTGCATAGCAAAATCATCTGTTTCAAAATCAATAAAGCTTTCAACAAAATTACGGTTTCTTTGACCAGCTGCAGTTAATAAAAATTCATTAGCATAATCGTAGGCTTCTTTGATATAAGGAACTGATTTACTTTCAATTACAGCAGTATATTCGTTTTGTAGCATTTCATGAAGATGTCCTAAGAGCCCAAATCCGGTAACATCGGTACATGCATGAATCTCGTATTTTCTAATAATTTGAGAAGCATATTTATTTAAAGTAGTCATTGATTTTATAGCCTTATCCATCGCCTCCACGGTAGCTTCTCCTACTCTACCCGCAGTCGCTATAATTCCAACTCCGAGAGGCTTGGTAAGTATTAGCTTATCGTTCGGCTTTACTCCTGAATTTTTTAAAATTTTATCAGGATGAATGGTACCTGTAACTGATAGACCATATTTTACATCTGCATCTGTTATCGAGTGGCCGCCCGCAAGGATTCCACCTGCCTCCATCACTTTATCATTACCACCAGTTAAAATCTTACCTAATATATTTAAATCCATCTTCTCTGGAAAACATACAATATTAAGGGCTGTTATTACATCTCCACCCATAGCATAGATATCGCTTAACGCATTGGTAGCTGCGATTTGTCCAAATATATAAGGATCTTCAACCATAGGAGGGAAAAAATCTAACGTCTGTACAATCGCTATATCGTCTGAAATCCGATATACTGCAGCATCATCTGACCCTTCAAAACCGACCAATAGATTAGGATCCTTTGCCTTTGGTATTTTATCAAGCACATGCTTTAACACTTCAGGCCCTAATTTAGCGGTACAACCACCGCCTTTGCAAAATACAATTTCTTTTTCCATTTCTAAGCTCCTAACCATTTGGGTAATTATGATATATAATCTTCAATTAATACAGTCATAATACCGCCACAAACCATTCCTTCTTCTTCCGCCGCATCTCCGGTTAGATCAACATCAACCATTTTAAATGTATTAGAACCAATCATTTGCCTTGCTTGTCCTATCACTGCAGCTTCGCTACAACCTCCGCCTATACTTCCTAGAATCATACCATCTCTGTAAACAATCATTTTGGCACCAGCTCCTCTTGGTACAGATCCTTTGGTGTGTACGACAGTGATAATTGCTTTCGGAACATCAGATTCCTCTGCTAATACTTGTAATACTTCATAATCCATATCAGAGCAATTTCTCTTTTTTGTATCTAGCGCACCTAATCTCTTATGAGAAATTAATTCAGCTAAGATTGAAATCGCTATCTCTTCCGGTGTGATTGCTCCAATCGCCAAGCCTATTGGTGTATGAACCCTACATAATCGGCCTTGATCGCATCCTTCTGTTTCTAGAGTTTCTTTTACAATTGCAGTACGTCTTCTAGATCCTATCATACCAACGTAGCTTGGTTCCTCCCCCTGACATATACTTTTTAAACAAGTACTATCATAGCGATGACCTCTCGTGATAATCACTACATAATCCGATTCTCTTATCTTTAATTCATCGATGGCATGCTCAAAATTATCGCAAACAACCCGTTTCGCAAGTGGAAACCTCCCCGTATTGGCAAACATAAGTCTATCATCCACAAGAATTACTTGGAAACCTGTTTTTGATGCAAATTCTACAAGAGGAACTGCTATATGACCGCCTCCAAGAATAATTAAACGTTCCTCTGGGTAAAAAGGCTCTGCGATCGTTTGCTCTTCCCCTTGTTTTACATATTGTGGTACGCCCTCCTCTAAGGATTGTTGAATTATCCTGTCTTCATTGGAGCTATAAACCAATCCCTTATTCAAATCAGTACCGATTTTTCCTTCTACCCCAAAAAGATTAGAGACCATACATACTTTTCTTCCAATATGAACATTATCCAAAATTTCATTATATATATTCTTACCCATTTTACGCCTCCATTTTACGCCTCCATTCCTGCGCATGTATTCCTTCATTCTTGTGTATGTTTTCCTTCATTCTTGTGCACTCATTCTTGCGCACGTTTTCCTTCATTTTTGCGTGTCTTATAATTTATGAAGTCTATACCAAGCATTACACAGAGATAATCTTCTGTTATTGAGAGTTTTTTTTCAACCTCTTAACCACGAAATGAATCATTCTTATATCATCCTTACAGCTTTATATTTATATAAAAATTATTCCAGTAGAAGAATATCTTCTGGAGCTACTGTCAGGTAAATCGGAGCATTTTCATGAAAACTACTACTTAACCCACTTTTACTGATTTTCCACAAGATAACAGGGTCTTTTTGGTTGGTTAGATTGAAAAGATTCTTTTCTTCTACCAATGTTTCATCAAACAGCTTAGCTCTACTTATTGTCTTAATATCTTTCTTAGTATCATTCTTATTGTCTTCTATCTGAACCAGCACATTCCACTCAAAAGGAGCTTCCGCAATTTTGTAAATCATACCCGGTAATAGATTTCTTTTATCCATAGGCTCATGGCATGCTTTTAAAGCATGTGCTCTAATACCGATATGAGTTATTTTCTCTGGAATTTGTGACTTAACAGTAAACAGACATCCCCAATCCAAAGCCTCTACCTGGTTATCAGATATTCTAATTGCACGGGAAATATTTTTACAACCAGTTAGCCTTGCAGTCTGAACCTTTCGTGGATTCGCAAAGATTTTTTTCGTTTCTCCAAACTCTAGTATTTTCCCACTGTCAAGTACAATGATATCTTTACAAAAACGATACACTTCATCTCGGCTATGCGTTACCATAACTGCGTCACCATGGTATTCATTTAATAAATCACTCAATAGAATCTGTAGTTCTTCCTTAAGGTAGCTATCCATCGCTGAAAATGGTTCATCAAATAACAATACATCAGGCTCGTATGCAAGCATTCTTGCCAGTGCAACTCTTTGCTGTTGTCCGCCTGAGAGCTTACTTGGATATTGATCTTCTAAACCCTCAAGCTTAAAATTTTCAATCATTTTTAATATTATGCTGTCCTTCTCTCTTTTGGACGCTTTTATTCCAACACCAATGTTCTCATAGACCGTCATATTAGGAAATAATGCGTAATTTTGAAACAAATACCCCACCTTCCTCTGTTGTGGGCTAAGATTTATCTTCTTATCAGAATCAAAAAGAACTTTCCCATTCAGCTCAATATAACCTTTCTCTGGGGTAACAATACCAGCAATACATTTTAAAGTCATACTTTTACCGCATCCAGAGGCTCCGAGGATTCCTAAACAGGATTCCTTTGATTCAAAATCAACCTTTAAGGTGAAATTTTTTAATTTTTTCTCAATGTGAACAATTAAACTCATCTTAACCTTTATTCCGGCGTATCTATGCCTTATATGATTTTTAATATTGTGATTCTGTCTACTTTTTTCTCTTATTTAATGATAAATAGTTCATAAAAGCAATCATAATAAATGATATTAACACTAAAATAATGACATAACGATAAGCAAGATTCATATCGCCAGCAGCAACTGCCGAATATACGGCAATTGGAAGCGTACGCGTCTTTCCAGCGATATTGCCCGCTATCATAGCCGTTGCTCCAAACTCTCCCAGTCCTCTTGCAAAGGATAGGATGGCACCGGACAAAATTCCTGGTAATGCATTCGGTAAGACTATGCTTCGAAATATTTTCCATTCTGACATCCCAAGTGTTCTACCTGCATAAACCAAATTAATATCTACTTGTTCCAAGGCTCCTCTGGCAGACCGGTACATCAATGGAAACGAAATGGTGACAGCCGCTAATACAGTGGCCCACCAGGAAAAAGTGATTTTAAAGGCAAACTGATGAAGCAAGAATTCACCGATAGGCCGTTTTACACCAAAAATATAGAGAAGGAAAAAACCCGCTACCGTAGGTGGCAGCACCATAGGAAGGGTAAATATCCCATCAATGATAATCTTTATTCTTTCGTTTCTCATAGCATATACCATTCTCCCTGCAGCTAATCCAAGGAAAAAGGTTATCACAATGCTAAGAGATGCTGTTTTTAGAGAAATCCAAATAGGTGAATAATCCATGTTTATCTCCACTCTGTCAACGCAATTATGAAATATTTTTATTTTGTACGAACTCCTTACTTAGCTAAAAATCCGTACTTTTCAAATATTGCTTTTGCATCCTCACTTTGAAGGAATTCTACATAAAGTTTAGCAGCTTCTTTCTTCTGTGAAGCACTAACAATACCGATTGGGTAAATTACTGGATCTTTTAAAGTTCCATCCGGTGCATTTGCTACTACAACTACTTTATCTGTTGTTGCTGCATCCGTTGCATATACAACACCTGCATCTGCACTTCCTTCCGCAACCCAATTTAATACTTCAGTTACATTCGTACCAAGACTTGCCTTCTCTTCTACCTTATGAAAGATTCCTAAACTATCAAAGATTTCTTTTGCATATTGACCTGCAGGTACACTAGCTGGATCACCAATCGCAATCTTTTCTGCATTTAAAATATCATCAAAACTTGTTACTTTTGATTCTACGTTTTCCGGAACGATTAGAACAACCTTATTCTCTAATAACGGAACGATTGCTTCTTCCTCTACCATACTGTTCTCTTTTAAAGCATTCATTTGTTTCATTGCCGCTGATAAAAAAACATCCGCATCCAATCCTTCTTCTATTTGAGTTTGTAACTTTCCTGAGCTATCATAAGTACCTTCTACTGTTATCCATGGATACTTATCCTGAAACATTAACTTTAATTCTTCTAAGGATGGTTGCATACTAGCTGCTGCTGCCACTAAAATAGTTACTGGCTCTTTATTTGTTTCCTCTGAATCAGTTTCCTTGTTGCCTTGATTTTCCAATTGATTCGTATTATTAGAATTATTACCGTCTTCCTTAGAACCACCATCGGATTTCTTAGCACATCCCATAGCCAAAATCATCATACTAATTACTAAAATTAAACTTAATATTCTTTTCTTCATTCCTATACCCTTTCATTTTCAAACCCATCTATCATGGTTTACTTCTTATTTTGTACCTTGATAGTTTTCCCTTAGGAAGTCTTTATCTTAGTATTCCTTGCACCTATGTGGAAACGTTCGCGAAGTGTATTTTCTTGTTTATTGTCTAGCGCATTCTGAAGCGGATCCTTTTAGTATCTTAAGCCCATGCTCTAACTCTGATAAAATAACATCCATACTTTCTTTCACTGCCTTAGGACTACCAGGTAAGTTTATGATTAGCGTATGATTACGTAGAACAGAAGCACCACGGCTTAACATAGCTCTTTTGGTAATTTCCATGGAGTAGGCGCGAATTGCTTCTGAAATCCCTGGAACATTTCTTGTAGCAACAGCTAGGGTTGCCTCTGGAGTAACATCTCTTAAGGATAATCCAGTACCGCCTGTTGTTAAGATCAAGTCCACCTGTCTTCCATCGGATAATCTGATTAGCTCCTTCTCAATACGAGACTGTACATCAGGTAAAATAACAGATTCCACTACTTCATATCCTTGCTCTTCTAATATAGACACAAGAAGAGGTCCGCTTTTATCTTCTCTCTCTCCTTTAAATCCCTTATCGCTTAATGTAATAACGGCTACCTGAAACGGTCTGTCTTCCCTTGGCTCTAACATTTTCATATCATCGCCTACACCGATTGTCCCTTCTGCAATAACCTTAGCAAAGACACCCTCTCTTGGCATAATGCAGTCGCCCATCTTATGATAAATCTGGCAATGTGTATGACATTCCTTCCCAATCTGGGTCATTTCAAGTACTACATCATTACACTGAAATCTCGTTCCTACTGGAAGGGTTCTAAAATCAAAGCCTTCTACTACCAGATTCTCACCAAAAGCTCCAAAATCTATCTCAGCACCTTTTTTTCTAAAGTCTTCTATTTTATCAAACGATAGTAAACTAATTTGTCTATGCCAATTTCCACCATGAGCATCTCCTACAATACCCCAGTCTTTTGTCAAATCTGCCTTATCGATACAATGCTTCGACGTACCGCGGCGTTCGCTTATGCATATTGCTTTCACTTTTCCCATTCGTGTCAGCCTCCTATTTTAAACATTTCACTTTTTTCCATATTATCAAAATCTTGCGCCTGGCTATTAGAGTCCTTATTATGTCTTTCAAAGTTGTGTTCCAATGGTTTCTTTTCAATTGCTTTCGATAGCAAGCTCGTTAATTCCGTGTCAGTAGCACCACTTCGCATAGCTGCCATTAAATCAATTCCATCGCCATAGCATAAGCAGGATTTTAAAAAACCTTTGGAAGTTAAGCGAACTCTATTGCAGGAGGAACAGAATTTATGACTGATTGCACTAATAAATCCAATGTTCCCCATCCATTCATCAGAAATAATATACTCCGCTGGGCCAAATCCTCTCCTCATTTTCTGGCTGATTATATTTGGATACTTTTCTTTAATTCTACTTTTAATGTCTTCACCCTTGATTGGCTCGAATTCTTTCCCGTAACCAATCGGCATCATTTCTATAAAACGAACATCCACAGGTAACTTAACTGCTAATTCTGCGATGTCCATAAGTTCTTCTTCATTCACACCTTTTTGCGGAACACAGTTTATCTTTGTAGGAATGCCAGATTTTATTATTTTCTGTAATCCATTCCATACCTTAAGAAATTCATCTCGCCTTGTGATGTTCCTAAAAGTATCTGGATTTAACGTATCAAGACTAACATTAACACCATCTAGTGGTATCCTTGCTAACTCCTCCACATGTTCTTCTAAAAGTACACCATTGGTTGTTAACGTAACATATTCTATACCTGGGATAGCTTTTATATCTGCCATTAATTTTACAGAATCTTTACGAACCAAAGGCTCGCCACCCGTGATTTTAATCTTTCGGATTCCAAGTGTCGAAGCACTTCGACAAATTCGAAGAATCTCTTCGTATGTTAATATAGAATCATGTTCCAACTTTTCTACATCTTCTGGCATACAATAAGTACATCTTAAATTACATCTATCTGTAATTGAAATTCTCATATAATCAATTGATCTTTTATATTGGTCAATCATTCTAACCTCTATTCTAACGCGTTAGCGCCTTTGTATAATGCCTGTCAAGCTTGTAGAGTATCATAAATTGCTGGCGAAAACTTTACTTTTGGGCTTATTCACTTCTATCTTTACGGTTGTTAAAATACCCACTTTTCCCGCCAGACTTTTCAGCAAGATAAATAGAGCCAATCTCCATTGTTTTGTCAATGGCTTTACACATATCGTAAATCGTTAATAACGCTACGCTTACTCCCGTCATAGCTTCCATTTCTACACCTGTTTTCCCTGAAACCTTTACAGTACAGGAAGCTTCAATCTCAAGGCTATCCTCAATCATAAGAAACTCTATAGATACCTTAGTAAGGTTTATTATATGGCATAACGGAATCAGGTCAGAAGTCTTCTTTGCTCCCATAATTCCTGCAATTCTAGCGACACCAAGAACATCACCTTTTTTTGCTGTACCAAGTTTTACTGCCTCGAAACATTCTTTGCTAACTTTAATTCTT
>NZ_DAMADT010000009.1:80252-89478 GCF_031997925.1 Lachnoclostridium sp.
ACGCTCCGTAATTTGCTTATCACTTACATCTACCATTACTGCATTGCCATTATGATCAAAATGAGTAAAATCCATCTGTTTCTCCATTCTATCCTTTGTTCTTAGTAATAGTCCTTTATGTCCGTAAATACCATTACTATTAATAATCCAAAAGGAATCTTGTTTCGAATATATAATCTAGCTTTTGAATTTAAGATAACTACATTCCTTTGCCAAATCCGCAATTAGGGAAAGTACAGATATCGCAAGATAAGCAAAGACCACCATGTCCTAATTTTGATATTTCCTCATAAGTAATTTTCTCTCCTGCCATCAGTCTTGGTAGCATTAAATCAAATATGGTTCGTTTTGAATACATAACACAGCCAGGTAGTCCGACCACAGGTATATCACCATTAAAATAGGATAATAAAAACATTGCTCCCGGCAATACTGGAGCTCCATAGGTAATAATCTCTGCTCCTGTATTCTTGATTGCAAGAGGTGTTTTATCGTCTGGATCAACACTCATACCGCCTGTACATATAACAAAATCTGCACCCTTATTAATTAGGTTAACGATAGCCTCCGTAATCTTTTCATGATCATCATTTAAAATTACATGTTCCACTAGTTCTGTACTGTATTCCTCTAATTTATTTAAAATAACTGGAGTGAATTCATCTTTGATTCTTCCGTAAAATACCTCATTTCCAGTGGTAACGATTCCTACCTTTTTATGGATAAAAGGCATTACTTCAAGAATTTTTTCCTCGCCTACTATCGCTTTCGCTTGCTTCATTTTTTCTTCTTCAATAATGAGAGGTATGATTCTAGTACCCGCTAGTTTGTCCCCACGTTTCACTGGGAAATTACCGTGTCTGGTAGCTATCATCATTTCTCCTAAGTAATTTATCTTATTTAGAAGCTTTATATTTACTTTGAAAAGGCCATCACAATCTGCATAAAGATCAATCTTACCTTCTTTTACACCGCTTCTTTCAATATGTTCTCCTTTGCAGATGGAGCAAAGTATCTCTGCACCTTCATTCTCGTGAAGCATTCCTTCTTCTTTTTCCCACACATACAAATGATCTTTCCCAATGGATAATAAAACAGGTATATCTTCCTCTGTTACAACATGTCCTTTGCGAAAGATAGCGTCCTTTGTTACCCCTTTTATAATTTGAGTCATATCATGACATAGTACATGTCCAACTGCATCCTCTGTTTTTATTAACTTCATAAATTCTGCCTCCTTTCCTTAATGCATTTGTGAAGATTTACTGTGTGTAAAACTGACAACAAAATTCGATAAACTTTTTTTCCAGTCTGTCAAACTTTTTGCGTTTTGCATATACGATATAAAGATTTCTAGTTACTTTTTCGCCTTCTGGTTCATATATCAGTATTTTCCCATCGCTTGCATAGTCTAAAGCTGCTTTTTTTGACATTATGGTAATACCCAGGCCTCTGCACACTGATTTTTTTATTATTTCCTGATCATTAATAAATGCTACAACATTTAGTTTCTTTATATCAACATTCTTTGACTCCAAGAATCTTTCTGCTGTTTTCTTCGTACCAGATCCATTCTCCCTCAAAATAATAGGTTCCCTCATGAGCTCTTCAAAGGAACAATTCCCCTCTAATAACTCTTTATAATGTTTTTCATTGGGTGTTACTACCACTAGTTTATCTTCATAAAAGGGTATGTAACGTAATCTATCATCCTTATTTTTTATACCAACAAAACCAATGGTTGCTTTGTGCTTTAATAATTCTCCAATTACATGATCACTGTCACCTTGTTTAATGGAAAAGCGAACTTTCGCATTTTGTTTTTGAAAAGCTTGTATCAGTTCCGGTAATATATAATGGGATGGGATAGTAGAACCTGCAATATCGATTCTTTGTTCTTTCTTTCCCTCTCTATCAAATCCTTGATACAACTCTTCCTTTATGGCCAACATTTCTTTGGCGTACTCATACAATCTCTCCCCCGCCACAGTAGTGCGTACCTTTTTTGTTGTACGATCCAAGAACTTGGTATTGAACTCATTCTCCAAAGATACAATATGTGCACTAATGGTTGGCTGAGTAAGATATAATTTTTCTGCTGCCTTAGAAAAACTTTGTAGTTCGACAACATTAACAAATGCTTCGAGCTGTTTTAATTCCATACTATATACCTACTTTCAGTTCATCATCCTCAACAGTCATAATATAACATACCAAATCCCTATAATCAATTTATTTATAGATTTTTTCTATAAATGAATCTCCAGTATAAAGAATATAAATTTTACCAAATTGTACATCTATCTAGAATTCATATACATTAATAAATTAATGTAACAATACTATGAATTTTCGTCATATCTACAAAAAATAAATTAAATAAAGAAGTGCAAAGGGTAATATCCTCGCACTTCTTTTTTCTAGCTATTCATTATATCTTAAATTGTGAAATCATTTGAGTTAACTTCTCTGCAATTTGCGCTTGATGTTGCGCAGTTTCCGCAACCTCATCCATCGCGATTGATATCTGATTTATGCTATTTAACATTTCTCCTGAACTATTGGATGTATCTTTTATGTTAGAAGTTATGGTTTGCGTAACATTAGAAATTTCATTTGTGGATGCATTCAGTTCTTCGGACATTGCAGCTATGCTATTAGATAAATTGCTTACATAGATGGAGTCATTTTCATAATTAACTCCTGTATCTATCAATAACTGATAATCCTCCTTAACATGTCCGTTAATAAAATCTAGTAAATCTTTTGAATGAATCGTTAGATTCGTTTATGACAGTATAATATACTTAGTATTTATTATATTAGATTGACCGGCCAAGAAGGTTTTTTTCCGCTTAATACTTCATCAATTCCAATCGCCGCATCTAAACTCATTCTTGCCATTGCTTCTTTTGTTAACGCAGCATTATGAGGTGTTACAATAACATTATCTAATTGGAACAAATTTGATAACGTCTCCTTAAAAGGTTCCTCTTTAAAAACATCCAGCCCTGCTCCCGCTATCTTATGTTCTAGAAGGGCATGATACAAATCATCTTCATTTACAATTCCACCTCTTGAAGTATTAATTAAAACTGCCTCAGGTTTCATCAGCGATAACTTCTTAGAATCCATGAAATCTTGTGTCTTTTTACTAAATGGAATATGTAACGAGATGAAATCAGATTGACGAATAAGCTCATTCACTTCTTCCGTTATCGTTACGTAATCTGGTAACTTCTTACTCACTAGTCCATGTCCATAAGCAAGTATCTTCATACCTAATCCGAATGCTGCTTTTTTTGCAACACTCTCCCCAATTCTTCCAAACCCAATAATTCCTAGAGTCTTTCCATAAACATCAATCCCAGGCATTCGATTTCTGATTTCATAATTACCCTGTCTCAATTCTTTATCTGTTATTACTAGATTCTTCGCACAAGCTAATATGAGCATAATGGTATGCTCTGCTACCGAGTTAGCATTTGCCAATGGAGTGTAACAAACCTGAATGCCACGAGCTGTTGCTTCCGTGATATCTACATTATCATAGCCAACTCCGTGCCTTCCGATTACTTTTAAATGAGGTGCTGCATCAAAAACCTCTTTCGTACAGGATGCAGTACGAAGTAAAAGACCACTACAATCACCAATATTATTACAGATATTTTTGACTGAACTGTCTTGCAAAACACGAAGTTCATAACCTTTTTCTCGTAAATATTTTTTTCCTGATTCGTCCACATTTTGCGGTATTAGTATTATTTGATTCATTCTATGTCCTTTTCATTCTTTTTCTTTTTATTAGCACAAGGCACATCTAAGTGCTAAGACTTTTTTATGGTCAAAATTCTAAACACTTTGGTTATTAGCACTTTAATTAGACAATTCTACTTAATTCTCCAGTTTCAGAATCAATAATTAATCCATATATCATCACTGTCTGTGGGATTAAAGGATGATTGCGTATCAATTCAACCGATTTTTTGATTGATTCATCTAAATCTACAAATCCTCCCAACCAAGAATCAAAGTCAATTCCACAATATTTCATCATATCGATATTATTTTGGGTAATTCCATGTTCTTTCATTTTTTCTATCATCTTTTGGCTGTCCGTACACCTTGCTCCGCAGTCCGTATGCCCAATGACTAGTATTTCTTTTACATTTAATTCGTATATAGCTATAAGCAAGCTTCGCATTGCACTCCCAAATGGGTGCGAAATAACTCCACCTGCATTTTTAATAATTTTTGCATCTCCATTTTTAAGTCCCATGGAAGCTGGTAATAATTCCGTTAACCTTGTATCCATACAAGATACAATTGCAACTTTTTTCTGTGGGAATTTATTGGTTATATATTTTTCGTATCCTTTATTTTTAACAAAGGCTTTATTAAACTCTAGAATTTCTTCAATCATACAATCCCCTTCTTTCTATATTTATATAACTATCAAGAAAAAGTACGCTTCGCGAGCTTTTCCCTGTCATAAATAAATTAATCTAATTATAATACCTTATCAATTTATTACAACATAAATTATTCATTCTATTTGTTCTCTTTATCCTATAACATTCAAAATCCTCTACTTCTCTAAAAGAAAAAGTAAAGGATTCTTACTTATTATAGTATCTTATACCACTAATTATTTCATTACGGATTGAAACGTCTCCTTATCACTAACATCGAAAGAATATTCTAGAAAAGAATATCACTGCTTAAATATATCCTCTAATTTATTGAGTGGAAAAGGAGTCATAGCCAATGGTTTCACTGCTATCGACATTAAAAGAGCTGGGTTATCATCCGCTGCAATGCGATTTGAACTTAAATCACCGCACTCCTTACACCTATGGATTATCGCCCATTCCCCACCCTTTCGTACCCATACACTCACTGGTTCCATAATTCCTTGACACAAAGATGCACGATCGCCTGGTTCAATATCTACATGTATACTTGATAAACATTTCGGGCAATGATTTCGATGTTGGCTTCCAGCCCCATCTGGTACTACAAGCGCACCACACACTTTACATGGGAAACTCTCTGTACAAGCAGAACGCCGGTAATCTATCTTTGATTCCGTATCTGATGTAGCTTTCGTATCAATCATCTTTTGATAGGAATCATATCGATCTCTTCTTATTTTTTTTGCTCGTATCGCCTCCAGAACCTGACACCCATCTTCGTGGACATGAGTACAATTTCTAAAATAGCACCCTTTCGTTAATAGCGCTATCTCAGGAAATACTTCATTTCGTTCTTCCTCTGATATTTCTTGCAGAGCAAAATCGCGAAATCCAGGCGTATCAATCCATAACGTCCCGTTAAAACCAGCCTGTAAAACACTGTTATGGGTGCTTGCTATATTCCCCTTATGCTTTTCAATTTTCGCTAATTCATTTAAACATCCTCGAATTAAAGATGTTTTACCACACGATCTATCACCGATAACTACGATAGTTTTACCTTCTGCCTTATTTAATAATTCTTCTTGACGTTCACAAGCGGAACCAACAAATACAAAGCCAACGGTATTTTGATAGTAAGTTAGTTTCTCTTGTAACAGATCTTGAGCGTTTTCTCCAATCAAATCCCACTTGCTAACAAATATACCAACTTGTATCCCAGCTCGTTTTGCAGCTATGATTGCAGATTCTATATAACCTGCCTGATGAAGAAGATAATCAGCAGTCACGATAGCTAAAAGGCATTGAACATTTGCTGCTATTAAAATTTCTTCCCCAGAGCCTCGACGGTTACCTCGATATACCGCTGTTGTCCTTGTATGAATATGATTCAATCTATATTGATCATTCCCAGTAAGCTCCACTTCGACTTGATCTCCAACTATCAAGGCGTTTTTGCTAGTTAGTAAAGAACCAGGAATAAGACAAGAAATTATGTTGCCTTCCGATAATACTTTGACTTGTTTATTTAAGATATCTACAACAGTGGCTTGAAACACTTCCTTTTGTGAATCTTTTGTTTGATCTATTTCTTTTATTTTTTTCTTCTTCACCTTAGTTACCTCCTAGCAAGGGACAAATATTTAGAAATCCACTCCTATTTTCATAGTAATATTATAAATTCTGTACCCTAATAGCTGCAACCGAAGGAACAATTCAGAAACAAAAAGGCGCCATGTAACTTAACTACATGACACCTTTTTGTTTACTATTTCATTGAGATTATTATAAGCATCTTGTTAACGAATTTTTTGAGATTGTTATAATCATTGTGTTACAAATCCTTTTAGATTGTTATAATCATTTTGTTTACGAAACCTTTTATATTGTTTCATCATTTTATTTTCTGATTCTTAAGCTTAAACTTTGTTATAATTTTTTGTATACTTTTCGGTGATAAATAATAAGTTTCCGAAAGATGACCAATCGGCGCTCCTTCTTTGTATTTTTCATAGATTTCTAAGTTTCTGAAAAGAATCATCTCTTTACTATTAGTGTTTTCACCCCAACCTTTACGATTGCTTTCTTTTCTTGGTACGTAAATATACTCACCGTCAATATAATTTTGAATAATCTCGATAATTTCTTCTGGCAACACATCGGTTGCTTTGATATAGCTCATTTAGCTCCTCCTAGTATGAATATTTAGGAACTAGCAAAGGCTATACAAGTATCAATTTTTTGATGCCATGCGCTAGCCTTTGCTATGCATAACGAACCGAGCTAAATTTCATATAAATCCTCCATTCTGTTGCAATCAGTGTGAAAAATCTTGATTTTTCACACTTAAGTTAATTTATCTTCAGAATGTTAACTTACATTCTGAAATCAAAAAACCCGCAAAAAAACATACCACACCTGTATAAGTGCAGAATGCTCCTTGCGGGCATAACAAACAAATCAAAACAAGAAAAAGCACGCACGCTTCGCGGACTTTTCCATGCTATAATAAAAAAGCGAGACAAATCACACCTGTCCCGCAATATTGATTGAATGAATAAAGCAATCTGTTAGGTATGTTTCTAAAAGGGCAACAAAAAGAAAGGGGGTATCCCCATCACGATTGCACCTTTTCAACTATATTCAGTTGAGAACCACATTAACAGATAAAGCTGACATCAAAACACATCCTTCTTTTTTTCTGAATTATAACATTGAGTATTTCTATTGTCAAGGGCTTCCAGCTTCTTTGTAATGCAGGGGTAAACACAGAAAAGAAGAACGAATAAACATTAATACAGCGTAATCGTTTGGCAAAGGAAATTCTTGCATTATTTTGTGCAATATAACTAAATTTCGTTCGTTTATCGCTTGATTATTAGAAAATATGTTGCAATCGGAATGTGTTCATGATAAAATAAATTACAGCCAAAGATAAATACAATAAAATTTTTTTTATTACTATGAAAGGAAGGTATTGATATGGAGGAGAGTAGTAAGAGTAAAAAGAAAAGGAAGGGATTGGGGCTAGTCCCAAGACTGATTATTGCAATTACCATTGGTATTTTAATCGGATCGTACTGCCCTGAGTTTATAACTCGAACATTGATTACAGTATCGGATTTATTTAAAGAATTTTTAATGTTTATCATCCCACTTATGATAGTGGCTTTTGTTACTATGGGAATTGCAGATCTGTCTCAGGGAGCAGGAAAGTTGCTAGCGTTTACTGCAGCGATTTCCTATGCTTCTACGTTGCTGGCAGGAGGGGCAGCTTATGGTGTTGCCAGTAAGTTTTTCCCCTCTTTTGTGAATGAAGAGGTAGTTGCGAAAGTTGCTGCAGCAAGTGACAAGGCAATTGAGGGATATTTCTCCCTGGCAATCACGCCATTACTTGAAACGACAGCCGCTGTTGTACTGGCTTTTGTACTGGGAGTATGTATCAGCACCATGCGTGGCAAAGAGATTGGAGATACCCTGTACAATGTGATTAAAGATTTTTCCGAGATTATTTCTAAGGTATTAAGCCGTGTAATTATTCCGATTCTTCCTTTGTATATCTGCGGAACTTTTGCCAAGATGACTTATCAGGGAACTACCTTTGCAATTATGTCTGTGCTTTGGAAGGTATTCGTGGTTGTTATAGCTCTTCATTTGATCTACCTTGTCGTAGCCTTTACCTTTGCAGGCTTAATGACAAAACGAAATCCACTCACCATGATGAAGAATCAGATACCTGGTTACCTGACCGCAATCGGCACCCAGTCTTCTGCTGCTACCATTCCGGTTAATATCAAATGTGCGGAAAAGAATGGTATTTCAGAAGAAATCCGTAATTTCGTAGTTCCGCTATGCGCAAATATTCATATGGCTGGTTCTATGATCACCATTACTTGCTGTGTGACCGCAACTCTACTCATTTACGGCGAGCCTCATGGCTTCCTTACCCTGTTCCCATTTATCTGTGTACTGGGAGTAGCCCTAGTTGCGTCTCCAGGAGCTCCAGGAGGATCCATCTTCACAGCGACTCCATTCTTCCCGATTGTAGGAATACCAGCAGTTGGAGATATCGCCAGCCTTCTTCAGGCAATGTATATTGCTCAGGACAGTTTCGGTACTGCATGTAATGTATCCGGAGATAATGCAATTAGTGCACTGGTTGATATGTTCTACCATAAATATATCAAAAAAGACAAAATAGACAAAAAGACAACTTAAGTAAGGTGACTTCGAAAGGGGAAGACTGTTTATGCTGTCAATCAGTATTTTTGATGTAATCGGCCCCAATATGGTAGGGCCATCCAGCTCACATACCGCAGGTGCTGTGGCGATTGCTCTTCTAGTTAAAAAAATGTTCAACGGGCCGATCAGCAAAGTTGAGTTTGTTTTGTATGGTTCTTTTGCAAAGACCTACAAAGGCCATGGAACCGACCGTGCGCTTCTTGCTGGAATCCTAGGATTTGAGACTTATGATCTGAGAATTAGGAATTCCTTTCAGCTGGCGGATGAATGTGGACTAAAGTATTCCTTCCGTGTGGATGAAAAAGAAACAGAAGTGCATCCAAACACAGTAGATATTCATGTATCTGGAGAAAAAGCTGAAACCATGTCTGTCCGAGGCGTCTCGGTGGGAGGCGGTAAAATTAAAATTGTCAGGATCAACGGCATTGATGTAGACTTTACCGGAGAATATTCCACACTAGTTATACGGCACCTAGACTATCCCGGCATGGTGGCTTATATTGCTACCAGTTTAAGTGAGCGTAATGTAAATATCGCTTTCATGCGTTTGTTCCGGGAACAGAAAGGGG
>NZ_DAMADT010000009.1:89488-96986 GCF_031997925.1 Lachnoclostridium sp.
GAGACCATTGGCAGTATGAAAGAAGCTTACCAGATTATGAAAGAAGCCTGTCACAAACCGTTAGATGAACCCGTGATTTCCGTTGGCGGACTGATCGGGGGAGAATCTAAAAAGGTACGGGACAGAAGGAGATCAGGGAAATCCATATGCGGAAGCATGCTGTCTAAAGCGATTACCTATTCATTGGCCGTTTTAGAAGTAAATGCCTCGATGGGCCTTATTGTGGCGGCGCCTACGGCTGGAAGCTCCGGTGTGCTACCTGGGCTGCTTCTTGCTCTAGAAGAAGAGTTTTCCCTGGATGACAATCAGATCATAGATGGCCTTTTTACTGCAAGTGCGGTTGGTTATTTGATTATGAGGAACGCTTCCGTGGCTGGAGCACAAGCCGGCTGTCAGGCAGAAGTCGGTTCTGCTTCCGCAATGGCAGCGGCTGCTGCTGCAGAAATTATGGGCGGAACACCGCAGCAGTGCCTAGATGCGGCCACTTCTGCATTAGTAAATCTCTTAGGGCTTGTCTGCGACCCGGTAGCTGGTTTGGTTGAGTATCCCTGCCAGAACCGTAATGTTATAGGTGCTGCCAATGCACTAGTATGTGCAGAAATGGCATTATCAGGAGTAAGACAGCTCATACCGTTTGACCAGATGGTGGACACCATGATGGCAGTGGGGCGTTCGATCCCATTTGAATTAAGGGAAACTTCACTGGGTGGCTGTGCAGCCACTGCTGCTGCCTGCAGTAAGACCTGTGAAATTTTTAAATCAAAGTAAATAAGTTATTATGATAAGCGATACCGGTTCTTTGAAATCGGTATCGCTTTTTTTCGGTGAAATATATAAAGCCGCAGTACTTTAACTGCGGCTTATATACGTTTCAAAACTATGGAATTTACATGTATAAGAACTTATAAATAACGTTAGCGACTCCCGCCTCCACCGCCACCGGAGAAGCCACCCCCTCCACTGGAAAATGTTGAACCACCGGTACCATCCGCATTCATCACAGTACTATTACTGATGTGGCTCGTCATACTCATAAAGTAGATCATACTATAAGTATTGCAGCCATAATGATTTACAAAGCCATTGTAATAGGATTTATCAATAACCTCAAAGGCTTTTAGTACTTTTTCACCCATGTTAAACATCGTTGCGATTACTAGATAGTCTCCCCACAGTTCTTTGTTAACATGCTCACTTTGATGAGTTAATTCTGATAAATATTTCTTTAGACCTAGTATCATAATAGCTTTATCAAAGCCTTGGCGAGTAAATCGTATCGTTCCATTCTTCTCTTCTACCATACCTAAACGACTTAATTCTTTTATGCCCTCATTATTAACTTTTTTCTCCCATTGTTTAAGTTTTTGAGAAATTTTAGTAGCATTTTTAATAATATCAGAAGACCAAAGTATATTATCATGATCCGCTTCTTCCATTAATAGATCAAATAATAATTGCTCTAAATTAGTTGCTGTAATATGTTCTGTTTTAAATAGGATAGATTCTTCCATTTTAGATTTTTTTGTTCGTTTATCAATACTGATGTAATTAGCTTCTTGCAAAAGAATTAGATAGACTCCCATAAGCTGACTATAGGAAATTCCTTGCCGAAGTAATTTAAGGGCAGCATAAATTGCAGGTATATTCCCACCAAAAGGAATGGAGTAATTGATATTTATTTTTTTATAGCTTGGTAAATGAACTACCGTATTATCAGATAGCTTATATCTTGAATAAAAAAATCCGATTAAGCCAATACCTCCACCAATAAACCCAATAACAATTAAAATCACTATCAATGGATTTATCCCCTTATCATTGGCAGAGTTTTGCAGCTCCTCAAAGGAAATCTTAGCGACAGCAGCGTTTGGAAAGAGACTTTGATCAAAGCGACAGAGAACATTGACATAATCCTTTCTATCAAATGCCTTATTTGAATTTACTGTTAAGCTACCACCACTATGAATTGCTACCTTCCCATCAAATCCATACCCCCATATACGGGCATTCTGTTGATCAAAAGCCTCATCTTCCATTTGAATTGATATTGCTATGGCTTTTGGAGCACTAGAAAGCTTTGAAATAAACTGATGATAAAAACCTGCATACTCACCGTAATTTTGTACTAAGTTATCTATCGTATATTGTAAGGTATAAGTATGATCACCATAGTCTCCAATTCCCCAGCACAACTCATACCCATCTGACTTAGTTAAAATACCACTGGTACCCTTTTTTTCTTCTCTTGAAAGTTTTTTATTCCACTTATCTAAAGCGGTATAAAGTTTTCCTGATTCACGTACCGAAAAGGAATGTACCTTCCTTCCCTCCATGTTATTGAGTGCTTTATAATATTCGGTACCACTGGATACCCCTTGCACTTCCCAAACTTCTGTAATGATAGCAGAACCATCTTTATTCAGAGTAACTTTGATTTGAATAGAGGGAATTGCATCTTCCGCGGCATATGCTTTTACTGAAGATATACTTAATATAATAAAGACTAAAAAACTGAAAATTATCCCATATTTCTTTGCTTTCATTCATAACCTCCTCGGGGAAATAAAAATATTGTTTCAATAAGTATACCTCTATTGTGATGCAATTCCAATAGAATAAGAATATTTTTCCTTCACTTCATCAAAGGCAAACAACCAGAATATTTGGAAACAACTCAAAGCAACTTTATAATTAAACATGGGCAAGAACCACTTAAAATGGTCTTGCCCACATATAACTATTGAAAATTTAAATTAGCTCATTGATTTCTGTTTATAACAACTTAACTAATTACCACTGCGGATATCTTCAAGGCTCTTTAATTCTAGTGAAACATTAGAAAATTTTCTTGTTCCACCATTTCCTGTAGGTGATTGTGCTTCTAACCCTACTTTAATTTTTTTCTGCATCGGAAGATGACAAAGTCTAGCCATCTTAAATTCTTTTCCATCCTGCGAATAATGAATTGCAAAGAGATCATCCTTGCGGCTTAGCTGAAGCCAGATTTCATCTCCATCCACATCGACGCCATTGGCATCGTCCGATCTCTCATTTGTCATAACGGTAACAACAGAATGAGTACCTAGATCTGTATACTCAAAGCATGCCTTCGCCCAAAGCTTTTCATTTTCTAACGCAAGCAATACACATGCATCATAAGTTGATACGAAGTCATGGCTCACCTTTGCTCTCAGAACAAAATCCCCCTCCACCTCTTTGTAGAAAAATGGTGCATCCGTCACAATTTTTCCATCAGCTGGATTTACAAAATAATCAGTTTTAGCTGGGGCATAAATATGTATTTCATCTTCTACTACTTCATATTGTGTTTCGATTGTCCATTGAAAATCATTGTAATTCATTAGCTTACCTCCGCATTCTCATAGTTTTTTATGTACAAGTAAGTTATAGATCGACTAATCTATAATTCTATACCAAAGTAATGGATAACTGGTTAGAATATAAACTACCTTGCCTTTATAGTACTACATAATGAATAAAATATCTACTATATATATCCATCTTGAAAATCATAGCCCATTTCGAAACAAAGTTTCCCCACATCATCAATAATCTATTTGCTTATCACTACTATCCATTTGCATGCTCATTAATCAACCAAAATCCAGTTTACCGCATAAAAAAAGGTCACAGTTTTAATCCCATGACCTTCCAAGCTCTACATCTTATAATTATTTTAACTGCGAACTCATATGCTGAGCAGCATTTTTAAATTCCTCAACACACTCTGGCTTCAATAACATTATCATCTTTGGTACTATTTCAGTCATATACTCCTTCGAAAATGAACCTTCTTGCTGTCTTTTAAAACTTTCACTCATTATGGCTTTTATTTCTTCCTCTTTGCCTTCTTTTACTCTTTCCATTACAAAATCATAAAATCTTTGCTGACCTTCGTTCATTGTAATTCCTCCGTATTAAATTAAATAATTTTCTTCGCCATGGGCGAAACAAGCATCTTTTCCATTGACTCAATATACGGAATTTGATGCTTCATGATAACAAAAGTTGTTCCAAAATGCTTTATGTCTTCGACTAATCCAGCATGGTCAGGGTGAAAATGCGTCACAAACAGATATCTTATTTTGTCTTTGTTTATCCCATATTTATGCATCATTTTTAAATATTCATTTATATTTCCTGCCCAGCCTGCATCAATGGCAATATAAAAATCGCTCACTTTCACAAGATAGCACGTAGCATGTTTAATTGGGATCGGATATACTTCCATGGTTGACCTCCGAATTATAGAAAACGCCTTACTCTTTTACAGTATTCCGTATATTTATCGCCATATATCTTTTTTAGCGATTGTTCTTCAAGAAGGATTTGCCGGTTGAAAAGCCATATTCCAGTAAAAACATAAATTAATAAGATCCAATTCGGAATAATCAAAAAAATTCCAATCAGAGCCAACCCGAATGCTGAATATATCGGATTGCGGCTGATAGAAAATGCTCCTGTAGTCACGAGTTCTCCGGGGTGATCTTCATCCAAACCAACACGAAAGCTCTTTCCAAATGAAATCAAAGCGTATAGAAACAATAAAATCCCCATTACGCACATAGCCACACCTAAAAAGCCAACAAATTCGTTATGAAACAATTCTGCTCCGACTTTAGGTAGACCAAATGCGCTTGCGAATACAATATAAAATAACAGTAAGGCAAATGGCGGGATAAGAAAATCTTTCTTATCTAATTCACCAAAATGAATGACTTTAATCCCTAATCTCTTTAATTGAAAAGCTCGGGATAAAACAAGTATTACTAGCAAAAACAAAGTTGTTGCCGCAATATATCTCGCCATATCATATCCTCCTCTTTTTTAGTTGTCTGCGCACCTGGATTTATTATTGTCATAAAATTGTTGTTAATAGCTTAACTTTACCTATGTATTATATCAAATACGGTGAGTATATCCAATCGTTAATTAATGACTATAGTATTGAAACAATGATATTAAGCTGTATTTTATTTTTTCTTTTATTGGCAATATTATGTTAATAATACGTAGATATATTTAAGAAAATACAATAACTTCTTTTAACCTTAAAATAAGAAATCATCTGAGAGACGTGAGCTTCTCCTTGGTCGGATCATCAATAAAATGATTGAATTCAAAAAAGGAGCTTTTGCTCCATAGATTGATTACTCAAAACTATATTGCAAAAACTCCTTCTAATTCATTCATGGCAAGTAAATTGAATTTTTTCTTGTATAATTATGCTTCTTTTGTTGCTGGAAGAATAATTTCAACCTCTGCATGTGGACGAGGGATTACATGTACAGATACTAGTTCTCCTACACGCTGAGCTGCTGCAGCACCTGCGTCTGTAGCTGCCTTAACTGCTCCTACATCGCCTCTTACCATAACAGTAACAAGACCACCACCAACAAATTCTTTTCCAACTAAGGATACATTTGCTGCTTTAACCATAGCATCTGCTGCTTCGATAGCTCCAACTAAACCTTTTGTTTCAATCATTCCTAATGCATCGTATTTCATTTTAAAATCCTCCTAATAATATAATTAATTTTTAATAGTTAACTTACTTTACAATAGTAATACTTGAAGATCCCCCAAGCCCCATGGCATTGGCTTCTTCTGTATCAAGGTGGCATTCTAGGCTTGAGGAATTATTCGCACGAATTGCAACATTGCTGAAAATACCTCCGCGAGCTCCTTCTGTCTGAATGTTTACGGTCTGTCCATCATGTACGCCAAATTTTACCGCATCTTCAAGACTCATATGAATATGTCTCTGGGCAATGATAAGGCCCCCTTTTGTCTGAACGGAACCCTTTGGTCCAACCAATGTGATTCCTGGTGTACCAGCTAATTCACCGGACATTTTAGGCTCAGAATTTGTTCCAAGCTTAAAGCAGTCTGATGCCAAGATTTCAACCTGAGTCTGTTTTCTGACCGGTCCTAAAATACGGACCTTCTCAATTGCTCCCTTAGGACCACATACAGTAACCATTTCCTTGCATGCATACTGTCCAGGCTGGGATAACTCCTTTATATTAGTCAGTTGATATCCCTGACCAAATAAGGTATCCAAATCTTCCTGAGATAAATGTACATGACGGTTGGAAACACCTACTGGTATTCTAGACTCTTTCGGTTCGGATTCTGTTTTCATGGCTTCCATAATGAGCTTAATTACTGCTTCATACTTATCCATTCCTATTCTCCTTTTCCAGTTGATTTACTGACCCTTCATGGCCATTACGATTTCCTTTACAAGTGCTGCTAGCTTCTCGTTGTCATCAAAGCTTTCTTGGCAAGAAGTAGTTTGGGTACCTTCCTTCTTCGCAAAGGAAGCAACAAAATCTGCAGGACTGCAAGTAGTAGCTCCGGATTTTTCCTTCCATGTGAAGGTGTTATCATCTGCAGCGATAGTGGAACAATCTTTTAATCCAAAGGCTACCTTCTTAATATTAAGGAGATGTTTTGGACTTACATTCTCAGAAACAGAGCTTCCACCACAAGTACCGCATCCTAAGGTAAAGGAAATTGGAAGGCCTGTACTAATTCCGGTTCCACCCTGGCTACCGCCTGTGTTAACAAGAATTCTAGAAGCTGGTTTCGCTGCAAATTTAAGAACCATATCTCTGTCCTGAGTGTGAATACTCATGGTATGTCCAATTCCGTTTTGTAATAGACGAATGCTTAAATCGCAAGCCTCTACCCAGTCCTTTACAGTATAGAAACCAAGAACAGTTGTAAGCTTTTCAAAGGATAATGGATAACCCTGTCCTACGCCTTCCTGTCTTCCGATAAGAACCTTGGTATCCATCGGAATTTCAATTCCAGCTGCCTGAGCAATTACCTGAGGGGAACGACCTACAAATTTAGCGTTCATGGTGTAGCCGTTCTTGAATAACAAGCCACAAACCTTATTGGTTTCTTCTTTTGTCATGAAGTATCCGCCCTGAGCCTTTAATTCAGCTAATACCTCTGCTTCATTGCTTTCCTCACAGATGATGGACTGCTCGGATGCACAGATAGTACCGTAGTCGAAAGTCTTGCTAGCAATGATTGTTTTAACTGCATGTTTCACATCAGCTGTCTTTTCAATGTAAGCAGGAGAATTACCTGCACCTACACCGATGGCTGGCTTTCCAGCACTATATGCAGCCTTTACCATAGCTGGGCCTCCAGTTGCGATAATAACGGAAACTTCCTTGCACTTCATCAGTTCGTTTGTAGATCCCATGGAAGGCATGGTCACACAGCCAATGATTCCCTCTGGTGCGCCTGCAGCGATTGCAGCGTCACGCATAACTTCAGCTGCCTTTAGTGTACATTTTGCTGCGGATGGATGAGGAGAAAATACAATAGCATTTCCTGATTTCACTGCAACCATGGATTTAAAGAATACGGTTGAAGTAGGGTTTGTAGAAGGAACGATTCCCATTACCAGACCAACCGGCTCAGCTACGTCAATAGTCTTATTTACGGTATCCTCTGC
>NZ_DAMADT010000009.1:96996-108160 GCF_031997925.1 Lachnoclostridium sp.
ATCCTCTGCAAGGATTCCTCTAGTCTTCATATCCTTTATCTGTTCATATAAAAGGGTGGAAGCAGCGTGGTTCTTATATGCCTTATCCATTGCCTTCCCAAATCCAGTTTCCTCAGAAGCCATTTCTCCCAAGCATAGGGCATGTTCCTCTCCTGCCTTAGCCATACTCTTAAGAATACGATCAATCTGTTCTTCACTAAACTGAGCAATCTTCTTAGCAGCCGCTTCACCGCTTCTTGCTAAATCCCTTGCTTCTTGGATGGAACGTAAATCAAAATCAAAACTTTCCATGTTCCATTTCTCCTTTTCTATAAGTCTTAATCATTTTGTCCATAATACTTTTTGAATTCTTTCAGTAGCTTCGCTTTATTTGCCTTTGATATTTCCCTACCAGCGATACTGAATTCTGGATATTCACGGGCAAGTGTTCTAAGTTCTGTTACCTTCATATCTTCAAGTTTCTTCATGGTTTTTTTCAAACCATCCTGCTTCCACAAGTCCACGGTTACTCTTTTTATGGGTTCGACCGCTTCTTGTTTATCGGAAGACTCTTCGGTACTACCCTCTGTCAGGATCTTTATTCCCTTCAAAGATGGCTCCTCTTTGATTCCTATATTCGGTTCATTCGATTTTACCAGTTCTTTCGGTTCTACCGATTCTTTTTCCAGTTCTTCTGGTTCTTCTTTCGGATTTACCTGTTTTTCCAGTTCTTTCGGATCTAACTGTTTTTCTAGTTCTTTCGGATTTACCTGTTCTACCAGTTCTACCGTTTCATCCGGCTCTTCATTTGTTTCTATCAGTTCTTCTGATTCTACCGGTTTTCCCTTCGGCTCATCAGGAGTTCCTCCATCAAAGATATCTTTCAGCTCATCATGAGGTCTAGGAATCACATGGCATGTGACTAAAGTGGCACCGTCTATGCGTTCTACCGCTGCTGCACCTGCGTCCACAGCTGCCTTAACTGCCGCTACATCACCGGTTACCGTAACAGTGACGAGACCTCCGCCGACTTTGGTCTTTTCTATAAGAGACACATTCGCTGCCTTTAACATAGCATCTGCTGCCTCAATGGCTGCGAGAACGCCTTTTGTTTCTATAAAAC
Source organism: Lachnoclostridium sp. (assembly GCF_031997925.1). Lineage (NCBI taxonomy): Bacteria > Bacillati > Bacillota > Clostridia > Lachnospirales > Lachnospiraceae > Lachnoclostridium > Lachnoclostridium sp. The sequence goes on from NZ_DAMADT010000009.1 coordinate 98,099, forward strand.
CAAGTGCCTGCATCGTTTACCTCCTTAAACCAAATCAGCCCAGTTTGCCGGATAAGTCGCGTAGAATACTCTTGCTTTATCTGGTGAACCCCAGATAACCTTGGAGCCTGATGGTACGAAGAGCACATCTCCTGCTTTTGCTGTATAGGTCTTTCCGTCAATTGTAACGGTTAGAGTTCCTTCGATTACATAATCGATTTCCTCATAAGTTAACTCCCATTCAAAACTAGAATGGTCAATCGTAAGGAAACCTGCACTGATATGGGATTCGTCTTTGCTTACTAGCTCTTGGTAGTAAGCTTTCACAGCTGGATCACCAGTATCAAATACATCCATTTTTACAGAACTTCCACGGACTACCTTAAGGCCATTTCCATGACTTTCTGATTCATAAGGTTTTAAGATATCATTTAACAAACCCTTTTCCATCAAAGTCTTAAGTACCATGTAAATTTTCTCACTATCAATATCCATCCCTGCGAAAGCTGCTGGAACCTGTGGTAGCTCTTCTGCCTTTTCACAGAATGTGATTCCAAATGCATCTGCTGCATCTTTTGCAGATGGAGTAATGATACTTCCGCTTTCCACGTAAAAAACCTTTTTTCCTTCTGCATTTAATGTTTCTACATCTTTTGCACAAATCAACTGCTTCATATGATCACTTCCTTCCTATATTAATTGGCAATCTTCATCGATAATTCCAATTACTACGGCATCTACTGGAATATCATCACTTTCCAGCATCCGTCTGGCGGAAGAACCGGTGGAAACAATCACACGGTCACCGATACCTGCGCTGATGATATCTGCTACGATCAGCCGTTCGCCTTCCCGTGTGCCTCCAATGATCTCGGCAAGCATGAATTTTAGTCCGTTTAAGGATTCCGTCTTTCTTGTAGCCCATACGTTATCAATTAATCTAGCCGCTACCATTCTTCGGTACCTCTCTTCTCTCTTTGCTTAATCTCTTCCATGGCTGCCTCTACCGATGCGGTATCTCCAAAAATCGCCAGCATAATCATGTTCTGCGGGCAGCTTCCTTTGATATCCTCTACCGTAACACCTACTGCTTTTTCTGCCACATCGGCAGCACAAACCATTTCGATGATTCTACCCTGTATCAGTCCAACCGCATCCACCGGTCCTATGGGGGAGGTATTACCGGATCCTTTCCTGCGGTTTAAAATACCTAGGGTTCCTTGTGACGGTGATTTAATAATTCGGTATTCCATAAGTTCACTTCCTTTACTCCATCTCTTCCTGATTACAGGAAAATGCGATTCCAAGAGGAGTTACAAACATCGGATTTTCAGGTTTCCGTGTCCTGATTCCCGTCTGTTTTTCAATAATTGTTTCAATTCCGGTTAAGCAGCAAGTTCCGCCTACCAGATAGATTTCCTCGACATCATATCCTTTGATATGGCGGCTTATGATGGAAGCCACTTTTTCCACCACCGGCTTTAATAGCGGTAGCAGTTCTTTATGATTTTCTTCCTTGCGCTTAAATACATCCGCTTCTGTAAATGGTATATGATAAGCACCTGAGATTACCAAGGAGAAATGAGTTCCTCCTGTAGGTTCATCCGCCACATACACTACCTTTCCATCCTTTAAAATGGTGATACCAGTAGTTCCGCCGCCGATGTCCACTACCGCACCGTTCTTTATTTTTAAGACTGCATTCGCAGCTGTTGGTTCATCCAAAAGGGCGGTTATCTCAAATCCCGCTCCCTGAACCACATTCTTTATAGCTCCACCGTCCAAGGTATCGGTTCCCGGAGGAATAGCTGCAGCTGCATAAATCAGCTCAGTCTCTAACTTTTCCTCTAGTTCTTCCTTTAGCTCACGTACAATCCGGATCGCTCCGATGTAGTCCACAACCATTCCGTCTCGGACCACATCCGCATATCGGTAAGCACCTGCTACAGGTTTGTAATTCTCATCTAACACAGCCAGTACCACACACGCTGTTCCCAAATCAACTCCGGTATAGTAAACAGAGGAGCTTCCCTTTATAGGTTGTTTAACTACTGCTTCAAATTGGCTGACCAACTCATTACAGCTGTCAAATGTTAATTCTTCCTTTGGCATAGTTTTCCTCCATATTCCAGACATATCATCTGTGACAAGCGGTTAATGATAGGGTTTAGATTTTCGTTTTCTGCTTCAGCAGCCAGCTCTCTGACATTACAGCGTAGGCGGTGCAAAAGGACGATTTCTTTTCCTTTTTCTGACTGTGCATGAAAGCCTGTTATTTCAAAGCAATCCTCAAAAGATTCCTGCATGTTTCCTTCATGAAATCCGGTGCAGGTCTTGCAAGTAGTTTCCTCACCACGACCAACTTTTCCTACGAAAGAAAGTGTTCGTTCCAAATCAAACACTTGCTGTGCTAACAGCACGTCCCTGCTTAACAGCTCGAGTCCCGCTTCCAGAAATTGTGCTTGGAGTGTTTTCTTTTTTAACTGAAAAACTTCCTTGCAAATTTCTCTTTTCGGTGCATCTTCTTTTTTTGTTGCTTCTACTTTTATCTCTGTAAGCTTTTCATTTTTTCGTTTTACCACCATTGGGTCATTGCTTATGGGAACTTTCTTATCTACCAGAAACTGCCTTGCTCCCGGTGTGAGTCTGTTACCCATAGGGATATCATAAAAGGTAAAGGGTTCTCTTCTGAATAAAATCCTCAAATCGTCTTCCGTGATGAATTTCATTAATACCCCCCCTTACACAATTTCTTGTAGATGGCTTCAATCTCTTCTATCTTAGGTACTCTTGGATTAGTTAATGTGCAGTTATCTGCTAGTGCTTTCTCTGCCATTTCTCGTATAGCCTGCTCAAATTCGTCTTTATCGATTTTTAAGTCCGTAATCTGTTGAGGTATTTTAATCTTGCTCATCATATTCTTGATGTGACGCAACAGATTGTGTACCGTTGCCTTATCTGTTCCAGCTGCTATACCGAGCATGTTAGCAATTGCCACATATCTAGCGCAAGCATCCTGTTCGCCTGCGTCTTCTAGACCGGCATTATAGCTGATAACATGAGGTAAAAGGATCGCGTTGCTTCTTCCGTGAGGAATGTGGAATCGTGCTCCAAGAGCATGAGCCATACTGTGACAGAGCCCTAAGGAAGCACCGTTAAAGGCAACACCTGCAAGGCAGGAAGCATTGTGCATGTGTGTTCTAGCTTCCATGTCGCCTCCTTCTTCTACGGTACGAGCGAGGTAGTTCCAAACCAATCTCACTGCCTTTTCCGCACAAGCATCGGTAAAATCTCCTGAATTGGTTGAAACATAAGCTTCTAAAGCATGGGTTAAAACATCCATTCCTGTATCCGCTGTAATATGAGGCGGTACCGATACCGTAAAGCGTGGATCAAGGAACGCTGCATCTGGTACCATACTATCAGAACGAAGTGGATATTTGGCCTGGGCCTGTGGGTCAGAGATTACAGAAAAATTAGTTACTTCGCTTCCAGTACCACTTGTGGTCGGAATCGCAATTAAAAACAGTTTCTCATTTCCCATCTGCGAATAAATATTACTTGCTGCCTTTGCTGTATCAATGGCAGAACCACCACCTAAGGCGATGACTGTATCGGGTCCAAAACACTTCATTCCGCCGATGGCCTTTGAAACTACTTGAATGGTTGGATCCGGTACTACTTCTGAAAAAACTTCAAAGCTGCTTCCCATTTCCATTAAAATATCCGTAATTAAGTTCACCTTTCCGGACTGGGCCATAAAAGGATCACAGATAATATAGGCTTTTTTCGCAGGAAGATCCTTCATCTTATCAAGACAAGAAGATCCCATATATATCTTTGTGTTCATTACAAATTGTTCCACGTTACATTTCCCTCCTTTCTATTTATTTTAATATCTCCATTAATTCAACGAAACTTGCCTCTTCGGCCAAATTTATATTGTAATAGGGTTCTCTTACCCCAGCTTTTTTTAACTGACGGATACACCAGTCGTTATTCTCCGGTTTCTCACCGCTTTCGGTTATCACACCGATTACCGGCACCCGGAACGTCTTTGCAAATCCGGGAGGATAACTCTCTATGAATGACGACTGGTCTACCAGCATCAGTACATGGGAGGCGTCCTGTGCAGCCGCAATCAAATGCTTGTGCATCCAGGGACTTTCTAAATAAACCCCGGGTACATCCAATGTTTTTTCCCCATACACCATGTTCTGGGTTCTTCTTGTAGGGCCGGTCAAACCGTTTATAAAGTTGGCCAGTGAGGTTTTCCCGCTTCTGCTGGGTCCTATGATCATGATTCTTTTTTTTCTCATGTCTTTGTAACTTCGGGTACCATAAACCCGAGCCCGCGTTTTAAGGTATCACACACCGCATTTAATGCGATTTCCACACTGTCTACGCTGCCTGCAATGATTACGGATCCAGTGAATCGGTCCAAAAAACCTACTTCCACGTCCGCTGCTTTTGCCGCAATATCCGCAGCAATGATGGACGTTTCAAAAGGAGACAGCGTAAGAATCCCGATGGCTCCCAGTTGGTCAATGCCTAGGCATTCATACACCTCCCGTATGGGTGATGCAATCACATGGGCTATGGTCACTTGTTTGCCCGGTACGGACTCTTCAATGACACGGCGCATCTCTTCTTCCATGGCTTCCTTCCCCTTTCTTAGTGTTTTACCACGTTAACCGGAAAATCGTATTCTTTCATCCATCCTTCAATTCGGTCTAAATCCTCAGCGCTTAAGCTAGGATCGCCGTCAATTGGATATACCTTATCCAGCTGATTGTATTTATTAACTCCGAGCTTATGGTATGGAAGTAAGTCAATTCCCTTAAAGTTCTTATCATTACGGAATGGCATCAAAAACTTGATAACCGCATCAATCTCTTCCCTGCTATCATTGATTCCTTTTAACATTGGCATACGGACTTTTACGTTATAGCGGCGACGAAGCAGTTCCTCAAGATTTATAAGAATCTGTTCATTGTTCACACCTGTTAACTCGTTGTGACGTACTGGATCCATATGTTTGATATCAAACAGGAACAGATCCACGTACTCCGCGATTTTTAAAATGTTTTCTGTATTCGTACAACCGCAGGTTTCAATTGCTGTGTTGATTCCCTCCTGTTTGCAAGCCATCAAAAGATTTAAAGCCGCTTCCGGTTGGGCAGTTACTTCACCACCACCAAGGGTCACGCCGCCTCCAGACATATCGTAAAAAGCAGTGTCCTCTTCCACAATCTTAAGCAGTTCTGAAATGGTCTTTACCTCTCCAGCAATGGTAAGCGCCGAATTTGGGCAGACGTTTTTGCACTTCATGCAGCCAATGCATTCCTTTTCTCGTACAATTTCATGTTTCCCATTCGACATCACATGGATTCCTACGGGGCACACATCAGCGCACGCCCCGCAGCTTACACAAAAATTTTGCTTATACATTACTTGAAATTTTCGTTCCAGACCTTCCGGATTGGAGCACCATTTACACCGAAGAGGACAGCCTTTAAAGAATACCAAGGTTCTGATTCCCGGCCCGTCATACATGTTGTACTTCTGTACGTTAAAAATAAACGCCTTACGTTCAATCTCTCCTGTTTTTCCATGGTCCATTTTGATTAATCTCCGTCTTCTCTTAAAAATGTGTCAGCATGGTTCTACTTATGATTTCATCCTGTACATCCTTACATAATTCAATGAAGAATGCACTGTATCCAGCTACGCGGACGATAAGGTCACGGTACTTTTCTGGATGTTTCTGAGCATCAATAAGAGTATTGTTATCAAGATAATTAAATTGCATCTCGCCGTTACCGAACATACAAGCTGTACGAAGTAAGGTGATAAGACTCTCTTCTCCTTCTGGAGTTTCAAGAAGCCCTGACATAATCTTAAAGTTATGAACCATACCGAGGTTCATGCTGTCATTGGCCATTTTTGATATGGACTTAATGATAGCAGTCGGGCCATTAAAATCCGCACCCTGAGTTGGGCTAATACCGTCGGAAAGCGGTACCCATGCGTGACGGCCATTAGCAGAAGCACCTGTCAACTGTCCGAATGGAGTATTATTGGAAATAGATAAGGTACCATGGCATAATACGGAATATAAAGTCTTATATTTTCTATGCTCATGCTCCGTAAAGTCAACTAAATCTGCAGCAATTAAATCCGCGTAATCGTCGTCATTACCGTATTTTGGAGCATTGAGGCAATCCGTACGAATCTGGTCATAACCTACAAAGTCAGCCTTTAACGCTTCATTTAACTGCTCTAGAGTATATTTCTTTTCATCGAATACTAGTTTCTTGATTGCTGCCATGGAATCTGCATAGGTAGCAAGTCCAGACCATACAACACCAGGTCCAAAGTTATACATTGCACCACCTGCGGATACATCCTTGGCGTTCTCCATACAACCTTCGTACATAACGGACATTAGTGGCTTTGGAGCTAAATCTCTGTGAACACGCTGAGAAATAACAGTGGCAACATCAGACCATTTTGTAATATATTTGATTTGTTCTTTTACTGCTGCTTCAAATTCTTCATAAGTCTTGAAGTTGCTTAATGCACCCATATCTGGGCAAACCTGCTTGCCATACCATAGTGGAACACCGTTGTTTAAAACAAGCTCGATACAGATTGGCCACTGAGTATAAGCAGTGGATGTCCACTGGTACAAGCGTCCTGACTTCTGTGGCTCAACGCAGCCCATCAAGCAGTAATCACGAGCATCTTCAATGGATACGCCTTTTGCAAGCATCATCTTGATGTGGGCATCGTCAAAGTGACAAGCTGGGAATCCCATACCGGAACGAACTACATCTACGATCTTCTTCAAGTACTTTTTAGGGGACTTGTTATGGATACGACATGCAAGGGATGGTTGATAAATCTTTACATGACGAACTGCTTCCATCAAAAGGTAAGTTAAATCATTCGTAGCATCGTATCCGCTACGGGTTACACCACCGACACACATATTAACGAATGGCTGGTAACCTGCGAAGAATTTGGAACCACCTTCGCTGGTGATCCACATCATCTCAGACATCTTGATAAGCATACAGCCTGAAAGCTCAAATGCCTGATAATCATTCATACGTCCTGATTCGATATCAGCTTTGTAGTATGGATACATATACTGGTCAACACGTCCGATGGACATACCGGTCTGGTTCTCTTCTACTACAAGTAAGGATTCGATGGTCCATACAGCTTGGATTGCTTCCCAGTAGGTTCTTGGCTTGTGAGCAGGAACGTAAGCATTAACTTCAGAGATTTTTAATAACTCTTCTTTACGCTTTGGATTAGTCTCCTTTGCTGCAAGCTCTGCCGCATACTCGGAAAGTCTCTTTGCATAGATCATAACGCCTTCGGTTGTATCAATAATGGATTTGTAGAAATAAATCTTCTCGATATCATCCGGATTATCATAATTAAGCCCTTTTAAATGATCCTTAGCTTCCTGTTGAATATCTAACATACCCTTATTCATAAGGATAACGTCGTAACCAGGGTTTGAGTCTCCACCACCGTTGATTGCATGGTAGGAACAGTCAGATACAAAGGATTCTCCTGATAATTCCCATACGCCTGCTTCACGGTACTGATCCTCACAATATTCATCAACAGATTTGCCTGCCCAGAATGGGAAGAGCTCTTCTTTCATGATTTTCTTGTCTTCCTCGGAAATATAGAATGGATCCTGAGGACGTGTTCCGATGGTATCGATCTCATCTTGCATCCATCTCCATGCGATATCTGGAGAAAATGCACCTGCACGTGGAGCGCCACAAGGAGCACCTACGATAAGCTCGTTGTCCTGAATTACTAGTGGAGCTGTTTCACAGCAGTAACGGAAACATTTTGCACGAAGCATAATCTTTGGCATACCAGGATTCTCTTTTGCAATCTTAGTAATTGCACGTGCACGGTATGTTGTAATCGTTGGTTTGTGTGTTAAATAATTCTCTTTTAATTTATGAAGTCTTGGAGTAATGCCATCCGGTATGTCGGAACCTTCTTCGCTACATACATTTGATGCAGAAGGTGCAGTCTCCTTTTTGTTAATCTCGTCAGAAACAGTTTCAAACATTTTCATCAAGGAAGCTCTTTCTTCCGGTGACATGTTCTTTGTTGCTTCGACAAATTTATTTGAAAATTCGCGAATATCCAATCTGATTTCCCTCTCTTTCAATTATTCTTAATCCAGTTCTTTGGACAAGGCTTGTAAAATCTGTTTCAAAAAATCTCTGGCATCTTCCATGCCCTTGTTTGTCTCAAGGGCATGGTTCCTGATTGTTTCAGGGGCTTTTTCGTATCCGCTTGAGGTTTTCTCGAAAGGTCCAAGAAATTCTTCTACTCCACGAACTCCATATCCCACTTTTCGGATGTAGATGAAATTCATAGGTGAAACATTATCCGCTGTGATTCCAGCGCCTGCTGTAATGCTTCCTAGGGTCATAGCCGGAAAAAGGTTCGTGGTCGCTCCCATGCTACCTAGGGTAGCGGGGGTATTTACAAGCACTCTGCCCACTGGTTTCTTTAAGGCGAACTGGCGTATTACTTCTTCATCTCTGGAATGAATCACTAAGGTGTGTCCATGGCTTTCGTTTACCAAAAGACACATACACTTCTCACAAGCGTGCATCCAATCGTCTTCGATGTAGTAGGCTAGTACCGGGCAAAGAAGCTCTTTTGCAAATGGGTTTCTGTCAGAAATATATTTCTGTTCGGAAACCAGTACAGATGTGGTCTTAGGCACTGTAAATCCTGCTCGTTTAGCAAGCTCTTCGGCTGGTCTACCCATAATTTCTGTATCTGTCTTTCCATTCGTAAGGGTTAGGAGGTCTATCAACTGTTTCTCCTCTTCCTCGTTCATGAAGTAGGCACCGTTTCTTAACATTTCAGACTTTACTTCTGCTGCAATAAGACTATCTACTACCATATACTGTTCTGCAGCAGACACAATTCCGTAATCAAAAGTACGGCTTGCAATGATGTCCTGTACCGCTTGCCCTACATCGGCGGTACGTTCAATAAAGACTGGTCCATTTCCCGTACCACCATATATATAAGGCTTTCCGCTTCTAGAAGCCTCGCGGTTAAGCTCCGGAACTCCGGTGTTAACAATCATGGCTGTTGCAGGGTGATGACAAAGCTCCAAAGTACCTGCCCTTGTCACTGTCTTTAAATACCCAATCGCTCCATCCGGAAGTCCGTAGCATTTTCCCGCTTCTAACAGACGTTCTAGAAGTCTACCCGTTACTTTCCTTGCTCTCTCATGTGGAGCAATAACGATGGGGTTACCAGACTTAACAGCCATCAGTACGTTATATAGTGCAGTAGAAACCGGGCTTACTGACGGAGTGAGAGCAACAAGTACACCCACAGGAACACCTACATCTATAGTCTTTAACTCAGTATCTTCGTTTAAAAATCCTACACAACTCATGGATTTTAAGCGTTTTGGCAGGTAATCACAGACAAATCTATTCTTCACATACTTATCCTGAAAACGTCCATATCCGGTTTCATCTGCGGACATGACTGCTAGTTCCTCGGCCATTTCCTTCGCAGAAGCAGCTAAAGCATCCACGATGAGATCTAGTCTTTCCTGAGGAAAGGTAAGCATGGTGTTTCTAGCATCTCTTGCATTTTCCATTAGAATCCTTGCCTCCTGTATGGAGAGAAGGTCTTTATCTACAAAACTCATTTACATTTCTCCCTTCATTCGGGATGCTTGTTATTCCTGTTCCGGAGCAGTTATGGCATAACGCTTGATGATTTTTACAAGATCGGGATGAGGTCTTGGAATAACTACGGAACTATAAACTTCCGCTCCCATATCGTTTACCGCCTTAATTCCTGCTTCTACCGCAGTCTTGCAAGCTCCCACATCTCCGCATACAAGGACAGAAATATAACCGGAAGCTACGTTCTCAAAACCAATCAGTTCCACATCCGCTGCCTTACCCATTGCGTCGGCAGCTTCTAGAACGTATACTATACCGAATCTTTCTATTGAGCCAATGGCTTCATATCTTTCCATATATTTTTTTCCTTTCT
>NZ_DAMADT010000009.1:108170-109103 GCF_031997925.1 Lachnoclostridium sp.
TGCGTCAATATCGTATACTGATACAATGTCGCCAACCTCTTTGATTGGTCTTGGCATTACATTCTTTGCGGTCAGCTTACCGATGGCTGCTGCAGCTTCTGCGCCAGCCTCTACAGCGGAACGTACTGCTGCCACATCACCTTTCACCATAATGGTTACCAGGGTGGAGCCTACATTTTCATAGGAAATCAATTCAACATTTGCGGCCTTGAGCATCTTGTCTGCTGCCTCCAGTGCAGGAACCAGACCAACGGTTTCTACTAGCCCTAAAGCTTCATTTCCGTAATATTTCACTTTTGTAAACCTCCTCTTTTTTATTTGTGGCTGCGGTATTTCTTATCCACATATTTATCAACTGCGCTTCTTCCATCATCACTGATTTCATAGCACACGCGTAACTCTCCGTCCTTATCTAGGTCATAGCTACTTATGTTAACAAATCCATTTGCCTCGAGAGACATAACATGGTCTAAATAAAGTTTTTTTGTAAACTGGCGTTCTCCGCCGTATTGCGGCTTTAAAGCCTCCATAATCTGGCTGACATCCGCATTTTTAACATCGTACAAATAATTTAGAACTGCTGTTCTTGCAGGTAATAACATATCCTTAAGCCCCTTTCTTAAATAAATCCAGTGGATTCATGGTTACTACAATTGCACCAAGTACAATTACAAGAGAACCAACGACAATCGTAGGGGTAAGTGCCTGTCCTAAGAACAGTACACAGAAGAAAACTCCCCAAAAAGCATATGTTACATTTAAGGACATACCAATTGCGCATCCTACTGTAGAATTACTCTTATACCAGCATACAAATGATACCGCTGCACTAAGGCCAGCTGCTGCAAGCCAGATAGCAGGTACTCCTGCTGAAAGGGTCATTCCTAATAGTCCCATACCTCCGAGAATAGGTAGAATCACGAATAAATCGAC
>NZ_DAMADT010000009.1:109113-109540 GCF_031997925.1 Lachnoclostridium sp.
ATTAACTGCTACATCAGTATCAATCATTGCACCACCATAGGTTGCAAATACACCCTCAAGTGCCCAGCAAACAGCAGCGATCAGAGAACAAATAATTCCTAGTGTAAAATTGTCACTGCCTTCTGGCTTTGTCCAGTTAATAATGATTGCTCCCGCAACGCATACCAGCATACCAAGTAAAACTCTCTTTGTTATCTTCTGTTTTAGGAAGATCCAAGCAAATATAGCACCAAATAAACTACACATTGCAGAAATTGGAATCGCATATGCCCCAGCCATTGCAAGTCCCGCTAGGTAAGCACCATTCGCTATCGGACCGCCAAGTAAAGATCCAATCACGATCATTTTTCCTGGAAACGTATTTAAACTTCTTCCCATTTCTCGAATACGACCTTTTTTTACATTAAAGGCAGTAAGCCATATTCCC
>NZ_DAMADT010000009.1:109550-123817 GCF_031997925.1 Lachnoclostridium sp.
GTCATTTAAGCCAGCGCAAATGTATGGTACAGTTAAGATACCTGCCACACCTGCTGCACCAGCCGCGCCCAAAAGAGGCTCATATAGTCCAGCCACCAATATAAGAACCGTATAAATACCATAAGTAAGTCCGGAAATCATACCAGTCGTCAGACCAGTTGTTCTGAATTTTTTACTCATTGCTGCCATCTTTACATCTGCAGACGTATTATTAATCCCTTGGTTCCCCATTATATAATCTCCTTTTTCTCTTTCGGAAGAATCATTGCTACGTCTCCGTGAGGGCGTGGAATAACATGAACTGAAATCAATTCCCCAACTCGCTGCGCTGCTGCTGCTCCCGCATCAGTTGCAGCTTTTACTGCACCAACATCTCCTCTAACCATTACAGTTACAAGACCACCGCCTACAATTTCCTTACCAATAAGAGTTACATTAGCTGCCTTTACCATTGCATCTGCAGCCTCGATAGATCCAACCAAACCTTTTGTCTCAATCATTCCTAATGCATCAAACTTCATAGCTTACGTCCTCCTTCTTAATTCAAATGGGTCTACGAATACTAAAACTGCTTATTTACCCCGTTTGAATACTGCACAAAATCCAATTCATTCTGTTTTTGTTTTTATTTCATATGTTCAGCTAAACATTTTAGAAAAAACATAACACCAGTTAATATTACTAATTTCGATATCGTGTTTTGTCTTTTTCTGTACATTTAGTATAGCCCTTCCCCTTAAGGGTAAAGTCAATATGTTTTTTATTTTTTTTATAGTTAATTATTAGGAGCAAAAAACTGTAAAAAGTAGGGTTTTACAAATTCCTAAGTCCCACAGGTTTTGTCCCTTTAAAAGGTAAAAAAAGAAAGGTACCTCTGTTACAGCAAACTTAAAAACTACTGTATCAGAGGTACCTTCCCCTTATATTTACTAAAGCTTTAACTATTTAATCAGCTTAATCTACTCTCTTATTCCCTGTTAATAGGGACCATTATCTCTGTAACAAATTCATCCGCATTTCTGGTAGTCCAGTAATCCACTACATATCGTTCATAGCTTTCTTTACCGCATTTATAACCTTTTTTAGAAGCCCAGTTAAGTATCTTCTCATATTCTTCATCTATATTCTCCAGTTTACCAATATGATAAACCGATGCAACCATGATTCCACCAAAGACCTGTCGATTCTTACATCCCTTACATGGGTAGATAGCCTGCTGCATGATTCTGGTCTGTTTGCACCTTCCGGTCATCTTTTCCTCAAAGGAATCGAATTTCAAAATGACTGGCCCTGTAATCTCATTTTTAGCTTTTTCCAGGTGGCTGGTCCATTCTAAATTAATAATGGATTCCATGTATTGATATTCAAAATCCTGATCCATTCCACAGAAGGTTGTAGGCTGAATATATTTTACAGAAACATCATGAACATTATTCTGAAGCACCATCTTGGCTTCCTGTATCAGTTCATACCAATCTTTGACTGCAATATAGCTGTTATGAATCTGTTGTTCTTGCTGGCTCAGCTGGTCAATCTTGTTGCGGAAGTTATGTTCCAGATAGAAATAGGTATTTCCCTCCACTAGCCCCTGCATCTCTTCAAGCTTAAACCCCATCTGCTTGTAGTATTTAACTATTGGAACCGTTAAAAGTGACTCTTTGTTATAGTAACGATAGCTGTTTTCCTTGCAAATTACGTCCGGTGATATGATTCCCATCTTATCATAAAACCGCAAAGCTTTCGTTGAAATATTACAACTCTTACTGACTTCTCCTATTGAGTATAATTTCTTTTCTTCCATGTAAACCTCCATGAGCATTTGCACTTCTCCACATGCCCCTTACTTATTTTCCCTATACATTAATAGTATAAGCCTTCCCGTATAGGGGAATGTCAATACTACTTATATATCCATTTTACACCTGAAAATGCTGCTAAGATACAAGTAAATTATGCAAATTATTTAAAATTTAAAGATCACTTGTGAAAGATTCTAGTGATATTTTAAAAATTTTAACGCTTTTTATGATGGATGATTATGAATATCGATATCTGTAATCAGGTTTTTAATGCCGTACTCCATGCACTATGAGGGCAATATTTAAAACATGATTTAAATCCACAAATCGATTAAGCTGTTTTTGACTCAAAAACACCAAAAGCATCGGATTTTTCATTCCGATGCCTTTGGTGTTCCATGTTATAAATTATTTTTTCTTCGCTGAGATAATCAACATCATAGGTCTTCGTAGTTTTTTCATAAACCATTCATAAGGTTTAAATATGACTAAGTATTGATGGAGTAACCATGTAATGCCAATAAGAAACGCGAGTCGGACCGCCTTCTTCTCCTGCAAAGGTAAGTAATTCTTCCTCCAATTCATCAATTCTTTCAATATCATGATTTAAAAATTGTTCAATCCTTAATCTAGCAGTAGAAACACGTTGTATCAATCCACCAATACGCAAGTCAATATTGTCAAGGCCAAACACTTTGTTTTCTCTTAACCATTGCACATGAAAGATAGCTAGAAATTCCTTTATATCTTCTATAAGCTTAGGAAGTAATGTTTTTGAATAAACCTCTAAAGTTTCTCTATCTCCCTTTTTATAAGCTCGCCTTATCTTAATTCCTGCATCACACTTTAGTTCTAAAATTTTAGCCATTTGATATTGAGTTTCAAAAATATAGTTAAAGTTTCCATTTCTTTTTCTCATAACATGAAAGCTCTCCGCACAGAGATGAAAGTGCTCGCTATAAGATTCTCCATCAATATGCTTATCAAAAAGACCAAGCAATATGTCCTGATAGAAAATATATTTTGGAGGATTTAGAACTCTTCTGCCAGAACCTTCGTTATCTGGAGTCAGCATTAAAAGGTCCAGATTCATAAAATCCTCATATTCCATACCAATACAAGCCTTAAATCTTTCCTCCATATGAATGCTATTACTATTATCACTATAGCAAAGCTCTGCCCACATGACCAAAGTAGGCAAAATAGAAAACAAAGAACATTCCGACCCATTATCTCCCCATAAGGTAATTAACACTTCTTTAATTCCTTTTCCCTTACAGCTTTCATGGGCACTTCTTCCAACTTTCTCACTAAAATGACTGTTAGGAGAATATCCACTCCATCTCCATGCCCCTCCAGCAAATATAATATTAGAACTAAACTCCAGGTGTTTCTCTATCATAGCGTCATATGTTTCCTTCTCTTCCGAATAATAATCCCAATACACGAAAGACAGATTATCAGGAATATTTTTTATCATATCCTGTTCAAAAACACTGTCAACTGCATAATATTCACCTTTGTTTAAAAGTCTAAATATCATGTCGCTCCACATCATCGGCTCCAGACCATATTTTTCGGTAATTTCAACTACCCTATTCATGTGCTTTATCATAAGGTCCATCCGGTTTACATATCCATGATTGTCTAAATATTTTCCCAGACCAATCATATCTGCTTCGTCCATTCCAATATTAATTCGTTTCGACACAAAGCATTCAGACATGGTCTTAATCATCTCTTCAATATATTCGTAGGTCTTTTCACTATCAATGAGAAATATATCTCCTACATCCCTTAATTCCTCCATTGCACCCCACTTTAGAACCTGATCCATATGTGCAAGGGTTTGGATTGCAGGAATTACCTCTATTCCAAAGATGGCAGCAAACTCACCCATTTCTTTTAATTCTTTCTTGGAATATCTGCCTCTAAGGTAACCAGCATAAGGATACTTATCAATTTCAAACGTATCCTCCATGTAAAGTTGAATTGTAGAATATCCCATTAAAGCAAGATATTTTACCATGCTACAAAAAGCTTCTCTTTTTGGAACTGCATTTCGTGAGCAATCAATCATAATACCAAGATTTTCATAAGTAGGTAATTCTAACCGCTGGGGATCCTTATTGTTTTTTAAACTCTCCACTAAAAGTCCCACTGCCCGGATAAATTGATGCTCTCTTCCATACTCTAAGGTAAAACCTGATGATTCTTTTTTTATTCTTATATCCTTGTTACCTTTTAAGACAGTAACCAAAATCCCTTTTGTATCTAATTCAATCCCAAGAAGTTCTTTTATTTCTTCAATTGCATCCGTTTGCATTTTACTTATGCCTTTAAAATGAATTTTCATTCAAACGTCCTGCCTCTCTTAAACTTTTAAAGGATAATTTACCCTTCCATTATCTCTGTATTTTCCGTTATTAGCCTGCAATTTCAATTAAAATATACTGGGTATACTAGCCTTTTTTATAATGTTAATCTGCAATGCAAATCTTAATGTCATCCTCCAGATTCTCTTTATCAACCCATAATTTTTCTATGTTCATAGCTTCATCAAATACAGACGCACCAGGCTTACCATTAACTAAAAAGGTACGTTTTCCTACTCCATTATTCTCATAGCTAATGCATAATGACTTTCCTTGGTATATCATATCTACTTGATAATTTTTAAAAGGAATCCAATTTGACGGCTGAATAAAAAATCCCTGATACTCTGCTTGAAATCCAAATACAAATCTAAGAATTATCTTAAACACAACATTTGAACTACCTGTCTGCCAATCCTGCATAGATTCTCCGTCGATATGTAGTTTTACATTATCTCCGTAAGAATTAGGCATAACATAAGGAGAACAGGATACCTTCTCATGGGTAAATGGAAGTATTTTCATTAACTGTTCCCATGCTTCTTTTGCCTCTCCCATCATAAACAAGGCCATAATTCCAAATGCACTTGCATGGATATATGCTGCTCCATTCTCAGCGGTTCCCGGTGGTAATTTATAAATACGTCCAAACCCAAGTGCTCCTCCTTGGGTTTTCCCTAATGTTTTCCCTAGTGTTTTTCCTTGGGTTCCCCCTAGTGCTTTTTCTCGGGTTTCCCCTGGTGTTCCTGGTAAGAAGTAAGGCTCAAAGGTTTTAAGACCAAAGCGAGAATCTAAGGCAGCAAAAGCGTTTAATATGGTTTCTTTCATATTTTTATTCTTCTCATACATTCCACTGATAACCCAAAAAGCATTTGAAGTTAATCCATGTCTGGAAACATTATCAGGATCGCAAAAACTACCGACATAATAGGACTTCTTATCCCCCCATCCGTGAACAATACGTTGCTCACCCTCCTTGTTTTTTATAACTGCGTGCTCTTTAAGACCTTTTTCAATGATTTCCATGACCTTTTCATATTCTTCTATAAGGGTTTTCTCATAAGATAGCAAACTTAACAGTTCAATCATATCTTTTAAATTTTGATAAAATTGTAAGGTTACCATTACAGAAACACCGTTTCCGAATTCTTCGGAGCCATCCATACTTACCCCTAATCCATCTAGAGCATCATTCCAATCTCCATAAAGGGCTTTTATACATCCGGTTACCATATCCTGATTATGCATTAAATATCCCATAATACGCAGCATATGAGATAGCACACTATCATAAATCTCACTTTTCTTAACAGCTCTTCTTTTATCATCCACTATTTCGTAATATCCGCAGTTTTCCTCTAATATGCTAATATCGCCTGTGAACTTTATGTAATTAATAATCGTATTAATCACCCAAACACCTTGATCAATAAATTGTCTTAAATCCATTACAGGCATTGCACTTTCATTCCTAGGTAGCGCATACTGTCTAGGACACCGACCACTAGGATCAATAAAACTTAAGGCTTCTACTATTTTATTCTTAGCCTGATCCGGCTTAAAGAAAAGCATGCCTTCTAATGCTTGAAATACATCTCGAATTCCAATTAAGGAACCTTCCGATAATTGCACATAACCTTTAATTAAAGAACAGAACTCCACCTGTTTCTTTAAATTATCAAAAAAATAAGTAAAAACCGACTCATTATAAGTCTTTCCTATCCCATTTCCAAAGGTAGCATTTAAAAGTTTCTTATTTGCTTCTTCTTTCTCCTTATCTACATTTACTAAAGCGTCTATATATTCTGGTTGTAATTTTCTGATTAAGCCTTTGTAATCCTCAGAATTATGGGAATGAATAAGGTAACTAAGCTCTAAATCCACACGAATTAACGAAATAGGAGCCACCTCAAAATGTAATATCTCACCTGCTATCGCTGTGTCATTAAAAGCAGTTATGTGTTTCTCATTCTGAAAATAACCTTGCTTTAAGGGCTTGGAGGAATGTAAACTGCTATAGGAGCCTCCCACATATTCATATCTTGAAGTTGTAGCTTCTTCTTTTAAAAGACGGTTCTCTCCTTCTAAGGTAACAGATTGATTAATCACTCCATAATTGGTAACAGATAAGGTTCTGGATAAATCTTCATTAATACTAAATACAAATCTACCTAATAAATCTTTATCTTCTTTTATGTATTCTTCTCTAATGTATTCTTCTTTTAAGGATTCTTCTTTTATGTATTCTCCTTTTCGAAACCATCTGTTTTCTGATGTTTCATAAACACTGTTGCTTAGAAAAGGATTCAAATAGGCAGATAGATAAAACTCCTTTGATTCTTTACTAAGATTCTCAGTTAATAATGAAAAATACATATGATCCGCCTCATCCACAAATACACGAATGGAAAAACGCATGTTATCTGTCTCAGTAATATAATAAGCACATGTCTTAGTAAACACAGTATATCTAGCAATGTTACAAAATCTGCTTTCATCTAACATAGGAACTGCCAATAGAGAAAGCACATCATAGCCATCTTTTTCTTTTATCCCTGCAAAAAAGCCAATTCCCGGCTCCTGTCCTTCCTTCACTCTTAAAAAAGGTGAAAAAAGGCCTTCATTGGCATGCATATAGCCAGAAGCATAAGCCCAAAAATTAAACCCATTCTTCCCATAGGGAAATCGATTATCTCCATCCATACGAGGAATACACAAAATACTTCCATCCTTTAAAAAGTATGTATTTCCCGGAAGTTCATTTTTTGTATGCTCCTTTGTATGTTCTTTCCCTTGTGTAATAATCTTTCTATATTCCTTTGAATAACTTTCAATTAGCTTTCTATAGTTCTTCACAACTTCCGTCCTTTCTTCTTAAATTCAAAAATTTCTCCATTTCATCTGTAATTTTAGAGACCTCCAAGCCGCTTTCCATCTCAGCATAAATTCGTAACACAGGCTCTGTTCCGGAGAAACGTGTAATAATCCAGCCATCGTTTTCAAAATAGATTTTCATACCATCCTCATAACTAATCTTTTTAATTGGTTGTTCATAGATAGGAAGCTTCTTTTCCACAAATAAAAGATGATGCAATTCTTCTTTTTTCTTTTGGGAAAACGTATAATTTCTTTCTTCCATATACATTTTTCCATACTTATTATGAATTTCCGCTAACAACTCAGATAATCTTTTATTTGTAACACAGATTAATTCTACGATTAAACTAGCAGAGTAAATACCATCTTTTCCACGAATACGCCCGTTAATGGTAAGACCTCCACTGCTTTCTCCGCCAATAATAGCTCCGTGTTCCTCCATCCCTTGGCTTATATGTTTAAATCCAACCGGAACTTCATAGCATACTTCCCCATAATCTATGGCAATCCGGTCTAACAAATGTGTAGTGGCTAAATTTCGCACCACACCACCTTTTATACCTTTATATTCTAAAAGATAATAATACAAAAGGACTAAAATATCATTTGGATGTATAAAATCCCCTATTTCATCTATGATACCTAGCCTGTCTGCATCCCCATCCGTTGCAATTCCTAAATCATATTTTCTATCCACTACCATATCCCTTAACTTATTTAAGGTTCCGGCAGAAGGGGAAGGAAGTCTTCCTCCAAATAAAGGATCGTGTCTATCATTGATAACATCTATGGAACATCTTGCTGTAATTAAAACAGTTTGAAGGCAGGTTTTAGCCACTCCATACATAGGATCCAGTAGAATCTTCAAACGTCTTTCCTTTATCTTACTTACATTAATATCTTGTAAAATATTATCTATATAATCATTAAAGGGATCTATTTCCTTGATTTTCCCAAGGCTAATACCCTCTTCAAACTCCATCTCTTTAATATCTTTTAAAGTTAACACATTCACTATTTTTTCGATTTGTTCCGTTGTTTCTAATGAAGCATCTCTACCTCCTCCTGCAAACAACTTAATTCCGTTGTAGTCATAAGAATTATGACTTGCTGTTACAGCAATTCCATATTTTAATTTTAAATCATCCACGGTATACATAATCAAAGGAGTTGGTGCTATATCTTGAATGAGATACACAGTAATTTCATTGGCTGCCAAAACTTCACTAATCCACATAGCAGCTCTCTTTGATAAAAACCGCCTGTCATATCCTACTATAAGTCCTAATTCATCGTACTCTTTTTTGGCTTTCTCTTTTCCGTCTTTCTCCTTTTCTTCTTCAATCTGATTCCTTATATATAGAGCAATTCCTTGAGCTAATAAAGTAACATTATCCTTGGTAAATTCCTCTCCAATAATAGCTCTCCAACCACCTGTTCCAAATTTTATCATTATGTTTCCCTTCCTTTTGTACTATAAATCTTGCTTAACTAATTCCGAATATAAAACCTCTAAAAAATCGAGCATAAAAGTAAAGAGTGATTACATGCTTATCTATGTGATGTTGCTATGATTTATGGTAAGATTATGGTAAGGTTTTATGAGGAAATAGTATTATATTAGGGGATGTTGCAAAATAAACAAATATGCAATACCCCCTCTATTTGTAGTAGCTAAACGCAGCTACTTTTTACTGTATTATTGTGCGATAGACTCATATCTTTCATAAGCTTGATTCTTCAAAGTAGTCATTTCATCAATTCCTAATTCTTTTACTCTTTGTACAAAGCTGTCAAATTCATCAATTGGTCTGGTACCAATAAAGAATTTTATCATTTCTTCTTCCACATATGTATTGATTGCGCTCATCTTAACAGAATAAATTTCTTCTTCTGCTTCTGTTAATGTTAAATTAGGGTTAAATGGATAGAAGTAATCATTATCCACATAATTAAATAACTGTTGTTTTACATCGTCATTGATACAAGAAGCTGCTTCATATTCTGGCATCTGTCTCATACCGATTAAGGCTTGAATACCATTTCTTCTATTATAAAGTATAGTTCCTCCCTCACTATTAAGGATGGATTCCATGTATTGAGGTTTTCCGTCAACCATATTATAACTTTCACCTTCAATACCAAAATTAAATAATAAGGAGCCTTCTTCACTGTATACATAATCAAACATCTTAATAATATCAACTACATTTTTTGCTGAACTTGAAATCCCCCAAGCATAGCTTACTATCGTTGCCTGTTGACTGAAAGTTTTTGGTTCCTGTCCTGCAGTTAATACCGGTGGTTGAATAACTTGCCAATTTGTATTAGGATCGTTAGCTAATACTTCATTGTTATAATTTTGAGCCGCAACATAACCGGTCCAATAACAAGTTGCTCCTGCTTTATTATTTAAAATATGGTAATTGTTTGTATCTTCTCGGGTAATAAATTCATTATCAATTAACCCTTCCTGATACCATTTTGTCATAGTCGCTAAGTATTCCTTGGTTTCAGGTAACATTGGTGCAAATACAGCCTTACCGTCTTTTACCATCCAATAATCGTTATTAGGATTTAACTCAACTCCCCAAGCATCCGCAAAGTTCATATAATAATTTTCCCAAACACGGTCCAAAACTAGTGGTGTAACATCACCAACTCCGTTGCCATTTAGATCATTCGTCTTGAATGCTTTTAATACATTGTACCAATCATCAATGGTAACAGGAGCCTTTAAACCTAATTTATCTAACCAGTCCTGACGAATATTATATCCCATGGCAGTACGAACTGCAGACAGCATAGGAATACCATAGATCTTACCATCACTTGCAGCTGCTTGAGCCATAGCTTCTTTGTTCTCTAATAAATATTTTTTAATATTTGGAGCGTGTTCCTCAATTAAATCATTTAGAGGAATAAAAGCACCTGACATACCAAAGGTATTAATATCTCTTACAGAACCTGCCATAACGTCTGGATACTTACCACCGGATATGATAACACTAAATTTTTCCTTCGCTTCACTGTGAACAACGGATTCAATACTTAACTTGATATTTAGCTTATCTGCCAAAGTTTTAAAAGTTAACGTGTTCTCATCATAAATTGCTTCTGGTAAACGGCTAGGTACAAACATGGATATTTCTACCGGTTTTGTACTTGTTCCACCCTCTTGATTGGTTTGCACTGAATCATTTTTCTTTCCCCCATTGCCAGTATCTCCTTTGCTGCATCCTGCAAGCATACCAATACATAATACCGATACTAGTAACATACTGATCCATTTTTTTTTAGATTGAAACATTTTCATAATCCTCCTCTTTAAGATTATATTTTTTAACACTCTCATAACTAGTTGAAAGTGTAGTGCCCATTATTCTTTTACGCTCCCAACTAAGGCTCCATTTACAAAATATTTTTGTAAGAAAGGATAGATTAATATAATTGGTAATGTAGTTATTACAATAGCCGCAAACTTAATGGTAGTAGGTATACTTGCTTCTCCTCTAGTCAGTGCTTTTGCAATATCCTGACCTAACTGGCTGGATATAATGATTCTCTGTAATAATACCTGAACAGGGAATTTTTCATTACTGCTAAGGAGCAACATCTCCCAAAAATAAGAATTCCAACGTCCTACTGCATAATAAAGTGCTACTGCTGCCATAATCGGTTTTGAAAGAGGAATGATAATTTTCATAAGAATCTGAGCATCATTTGCCCCTTCAAGATTTGCTGATTCTTCCAAAGAAGCCGGCAAGCTTTGGAAATGAGTCCTAAAAATAATAACGTAAAAAGCACTAATTGCAGGGTAAAGAAGAATTCCAAGACGGGAATCTAGTAAGTTTAATCCTCTCATAACTAAGTAGAAGGAATCATACCTCCCCCGAACCACATGGTAAAGACAATAAACAAACTCATGGCTTTTCTTGGTGCCCATCTCTCTTTTGACAGAGGATAAGCTGCTAAAATAGTCAAAGTCAAACTTAACAAAGTACCAAAAAGAGTATAAAAAATTGTGTTTAAATAAGATAACCAGATTCCTTTGTATTCCATTACTACCCTATAGGCTTTTGTAGTAAATTCTTTTGGGTATAGTACTACCTCGTTTTTCATAACACTGGTAGCTGAGCTAAACGATGCTGATATTAAGTAGATAAAAGGATATAAGGTTACAACACAAACAAATATAATTATTATGTAACAAATGCTTACAAATACAATTTCACTAAATCCCATTTTTTGTTTCACGTAAAATCCCCCATTCTGCCTCCATCTTGCAAATTTGGGCATTAGCACAAATTCGCTACTTTAATATCTTTTTACCATAAAGTTGTACCATCTAACTTTCTAGTAATTTTATTTGCAAGATACACTAATACAAATCCTACGGTATTCTGAAAGATGGACATTGCCTGTGCATAGCTATATCGCCCTTTTGTAATTCCTTCACGATATACATAGGTATTAAATACATCTGCTGTTTCATAAATAGCAGGATTATATAAAAGGATAATACGTTCATGACCCACATTAAGAATGGAACCTAAATTAATCAGTAACATAATTACAATGGTAGGAGCTAACCCTGGTAATGTAATATAAAGCATTTTTTGAAACTTTCCCGCACCATCTACGGTAGCTGCTTCGTATTGCTCGTTAGAGATTCCTGCAAGTGCAGCCATATAGATAATAGCTCCGAATCCCGTTCCTTGCCATATTCCTGTAGTAATAAATATAGTTCTAAAATATTTTGGTATCTGTAAGAAATTAATGCTTTCATGTCCCAATTTATTTAAAACCATATTAAACAAACCTGAATTTGAAACAAATTGAATTACCATGGACATTACCACTACTGAGGAAATAAAGTAAGGCAAATAGCTGATTGTCTGGGTTATCTTTTTAAACTTCTTTCTTCCGATTTCATTAAAAGCAATAGCAAGTATAATAGGTAATGGAAATCCAAAAATTAATCCAAATATATTAAGTAAAAGTGTGTTCTTAAATAACCTTGGGAAATATGGATCTGTAAACAGGATTTTAAAGTTTTTTAAACCAACCCATGTACTATTTAAAATTCCCTTTACGATATCGTATTTTTGGAAAGAGATTACCATCCCGCCCATTGGCAAATAAGCAAATAACAAAAACCATATAAATACCGGCAAGAACATAAGATATAACCATTTATTCGTTAGTATTTCTAATCTTTTTTTCTTCTTCTTTTTCTTTTCTAACATTTTGCCTCCTCTGTCCGTATTTCCTGTAACGTTACGGTTATAGAATAAAGGCATCTCTATTCGATTACAATCACAAATATTCCATATTAGAGTATTAATTCTTCTACTTGCCATTTGTACTGTAAAAAGGCAATAGTATTATTTCCACATTCTATTACCATTTCTCCTTTCCTTGTATTTTCAATAAATAACTGTGTGAAAAATACCAAAATAAAAACACCGTAATATTTCTATTCATTGTACCTATTACAACTTTTGAAATATAACGGTGTTGTTTTTATATCTGCTTTAGACAATTTACTATGTAATTGAATTACGTCTGTATTGAACCGGTGTTATAGAATATTTTTCTTTGAATTTTTTAATAAAGTAGTTGGAACTGCTAAATCCTACTTGTTTTATAAGTTCCTCCAATGGAATATTACTTTCTACCAACAATTTAGCGGCTTTTTTTAATTTACATTCCGTCATAAACTGTGTTATATTCATTCCGCTTTCTTCTTTAAAAATCCGGCTAATATACTTTGGACTTAAAAACACCTTCTCTGCAATAAATTCCAAAGAAAGATTTTCCTCTAAGTTCTCCATAATTACTTTTTCTATTAATTGTACTACAGTCTTAGTTGGATTTTCTTCTAATCTGGACAATTCATCAAAGGTAGTTTCAATTAATTTCATAAACCAATAATAAAAATCCTCTACATTATATAACTCATTAATATCTTTAAATAGCTGAGTATCGTTCTTATTTTTACTTTCTTTCATAATATCTCTCATAAAGTGATTATATAAAAACACAAATTTTAGTACCGCTCCATTTAAATATTCTGCTGAAACCGTAAGTTCCGCAGCTACTGTAATGAAGTTCTTTAATATAATTTCAATATGTCCTAATTTTCTGGAAACCAGTGCTTCACTAAAACTTTCAAAATCAATATCCATGGTTTCTTTTAGATTAGATACTTTAGCCTTTAATTCTTCTTCATTTAAAAAGTAAACGTGTGGCATAAAATATAAATAATCTATAAGCTTTTCTAATCGTTGATAATTTTTATGTACCTCTATAAGCTTTGAAAAACCAACACTTTGAAGTATAATTGCATCTACGGAAAAGTTAATCTTCATATAATCTGTAAACTTATTTCTTAAGATGGCTAATTCTCTCTTATCATCTTCTCTCATAGAAAAGACAACACAGACCGTTCCGTCAAATAAATCCGCGGACAAACAACGTGCGTCACTGTTTGAATAATTGTCAAAAAAGTAAGTCATATTATAAATAAGTACGTTTCTTGTTAACTCATCTAAACTATTGTATATTTTCTGGTGAAGTTTAATAATCAGTACATAATGGGAATGGAAAGGCAAATTACAACCTAAAAGCGTTAATTTATCATCCACATCCTTTTCATTTGTAATCTTTGCTGACAAAAGATTTAAAACTAAATCACGCTTTATGATATTTCTGTTCTCGTACAATACTTCTTCTTTTTCTATTGCCCTATCATATAATTCTTCTATTGCCCTATCAATATAGTAATATTCACTTTCCCTTGCCTTCTTACTAAACTTCATCCTATCCAACCTATTAATTATTATGTGAAAAGGTCTGTACAGTTTCTTAGCAAAAAGGTAGGAGATAAGAATACCAACAAAAATTACAGTACAGGAAAAATATAAAATATTCATTTGAATTTTCCGTGTTTCATCAAAATATTCCTTCGTGGAAACCATATTAATAATAACCCAATCTTCTATACCTGCAGATTGGCTAATAACAACCGTATCCCCAATTCTATAGCTTCCCTTTGTCCCCTCTTCCGAAATTATGTCATCTATCAGTTCTTGTTTATCCTCTAATAAAGTATGAAATCCTTCTGTATTTCCTTCTATCGCAATGATTTCCCCTTGGCGGTTCATAATTGCTACAGCATCTAATTCTCCTATAATAAAATCCTTTAGAAGCC
>NZ_DAMADT010000009.1:123827-136891 GCF_031997925.1 Lachnoclostridium sp.
GCCTATAAAATACATCTTCTTTAATATTCACTGCCACATAACCTTTTACCATAGAAGGATTTTCCGTATATAATGGGTATTTAGCAGCAAAGGAATATACCCGGTGTTCCCGATTACCAAATGTCATAACCCGGTGAGAAATCCAGCGTTTACTATTTTGATATTTCGTCTCTGTATGAAAAATACCCTGTTCTTTTAAAAAATCTTCTGTATTAGAACTAAAATTAATACCGGTAAAGGTAGAGATATGTACTTTATTCTTTTCTGTATAAAGTTCTATACTTGAAATAAAAGAATCCTTTTGTGTACGTATAACTTTTATAAAATCTAATATATTAACTGCTTTTAGTATATCTTTTTCCATAGGATAATATAAATACTTTTGAATATCCTCGTTTTGATTACCTAAATTTATAATGTCTAAAATAATTTGATTGGAATCTTTAAAAATAGCCTCCACATTGTTTTTAAGATATCTTAATCGATAATTTTCTAATTCTTCTATTTTTTTATTATAGTTAACGGAAAATTGTACCGTTAGAATAATTCCGATAAAAAGAGCCACTGCTACAACCAATACTACAAAGGATAAGATCAGACGATTAAAAATCGTATCAAACCGATTCAGACAATTGAAGCGCTTTTTCATAAAGTAATCCTACTTTCTTAATATCTTATAAAATTATAGGAGATCTGCTAAATCCCATAATTATATTATATCTTTATATAGAATTATTTCAATTATACTTATTCCACTTTATGTTACTATATCTATATTCTGTATATAGCCCAACCCATCCGGTGGCTATGGTTCCTTCCTTCAGCATAAGTTTCAACATAAGTTTTGAAAATTCAATGGAAAGTTAGCTTGACATTGATGTACGTTTATGATATTCTAATTACGGAAAGCTTACTTTACATTTTAAGTATAGGAGGTGGTTACTTGAGAAACCGGCTGGAAGAAATACGTAAACTGAATGGAATCAAACAGGAAGAGTTGGCATCCGCTTTGGAGGTATCCAGACAGACTATCGGTTCTCTTGAAAACGGAAGATATAATCCTTCCATTCTGTTAGCATTTAAAATTGCCCGCTATTTCAACATGAGTATTGAGGATATCTTTATCTATGAGGAGGAAAAACAGTGAAACAGAACAAAATAAAAAATATTATATTTCTGATGCTACTGGGCGCTATCTTATTAGTTGTAGGGATTTTTGTTATAAGCATAACTTCAAAAACGGTCTCGGGACTATGTATAGGGATAGGCGCTGGACTTATTAGCATGAATGCAGCAAATCTGCTCATCAGTCTTTATTATAAAAAGCGTCCTGATATAAAAAAGCAGAGTGACATTGATTCCAAAGATGAACGCAATATTTCTATTAACATGAAAGCAAAGGCAAAAGCTTTTGACATTACCATAAGATCACTAATTATTATTCCTTTCCTGCTGATACTCACCGATTCGCCGTTGTGGCTGACTCTTGCAGCTATCTGCATATATTTGTTTGGATTTAGTATGCAAATATATTACACAATACGATATAACAAAGAAATGTAGTCATTTCACTGTTAATTGAACTGGAATAAGGAATTATTATCAAATATAATTATGTTGCGACAGTTTAAAGGGGCGGTAGTGTATTTATTATCTTACACAACTCGAAAGGCAGAACATTGTTTGTTCTGCCTTTTACTATATATTCCTATTTTACTAAAATGATAATAACAGTCCAGTATTTTTCTCTATTCTTGCACCCGAAGGTAGCGCTCCCATCACGTAGCTTTCCCAAGAAGTTCCTATCACAGGGTCCAGGATAACGATTGCTCCATTATCATCCTCTGTTCGAATTAATCTACCACAACCTTGTTTTAATTTGAGAACCATTTCAGGGTAATCAACTATAATAATCGGATCGAATCCCTGTTCTCTTGCCTCCTTACGTTGTACTTCAATGAGAGGATCCCGAACTTTTAAAGGTAGTTCCCAGATGATTAGCAAGTTCAATGCATCTCCTGGTACATCTATTCCTTCCCAAAAATTAGACCCGATTAAAACGGAGGTTTCTTCCTCTTTAAATTTCCGGACAAGATATCCACGCTCCCCTATATCTTCCCATATCATTTCAAATGGGAAGTGATACCCTTGTAATTTCTTTCTGATTTTTTTTGTTTCATGTAAGGAATTCGTAAGCACAAGCGCTCGTCCACCATTCTCTTTTAGTAAAGATACTAAGTGCTCAATTTTATTCGATGTCTTTGGTAAGTAGACAACGACTTGATTTTCCAAATCAAAAGGACTTCCAATCGTGGATTTGGATGGGTCTTCTAACCCGAGCGTTCTTATAAAATAATCAAAATCACCTTTATTACTTAAGGTCGCGGAGGTAAAGACTACTGGTATTTTCTTCTGGAATAAATGTTTATTTAACATATCACCAATCCTTCGTGGAACAACCCAAAAGCTACCATCCTTTTGTTCTACCCAAGAAACTATATTACTTCCTTGATTTCTACTGAATTTGTCTAGTGCCCATATTGCTCTTTCTATCTGCCCCTCGTATGCCTGTATTTGATTTGGTGATAATGAATCAGTATATAGTTCTTGTTCTATTTGCATCTCTAGAAGAAGATGGTCTAAGGTCTTACGAAAGGTAGTTGCAGCTTTTAGTAAGGCGTCATTCCTTTGAATTGATACCCTTTCTGTGCTTTCTCCTGCTATTACAGAATGCTGTAGCTGCGTAAAAAATGAATTTGTGGCATTTTCTATCGTAGTAATTGTTGAAGCTAGCGAAGCTCTAGCTCCCTGTATCTCTTCAAGAGCAGAAATCATAGTATCGATTTCATCCCTATTAATTTGTTGTCCTGCTTGCATGGATGCAGGAAGAAGGACCTTATGTCCTTCATCGAAAATAACTGCGGAATAGTCAGGAAGAATGGGCAACAAGCCATTGGCTAATCGCTCCTCTCGTGTCCATAAATCATGAAAGAATGTTTCATGGTCCACAATAAGCAAATCTTTTGTAAGTCTATACTGTTCTCTTGCTTTCACAAGTTTGCAAAAACCTCGGATAGAACATATATCGCAAGCCATATATTCTTCCCATTTCATCATCTTCCACTCATGATCTGAGATGTGTGGTATCTCCGAACGTTCCCCTAGCAATGTGTTACTTAACCACTCATTGATTTCACTAGACATCGCACCGATTTCTTCCATATTTTCATCCACTCGAACATCACAGATATACTGATGTGGATCTTTGGCCATCCGAGCATCGATTTCTAATCCAAGTAGTCTAGATAGCGTTCTAATATCTCCTTCTGAGCCTGCAAGTTGCTCCTGAAGTGCTGTGGTAGCACACGCAATCACTACAGGTTTTCCAGTAAAGCGAGCATAAGGAATTGCTGATAGCAAATAGGCGAATGTTTTCCCTGTTCCAAGCCCTGCCTCCGCTAAGTGAACGTTTTTATTGCAAACGGCATCTGCAATTTTAAAAGCCGTAAATATCTGCTCATCTCGAATCTCATAACCATGTTCAGGCAGAAGGTCATACAACACATCACCAATCCACTCAACTAATTTCTCTTGAAATTCTTGTTTATTCTTATAATCAAAGGGTTCTTTTCTTTTTGCACACATGTATCTGTTTCTCCTATACGCTATCAATATTTAACTTAAGTACTCAATCTGTAACTTTAAGCTAATTCCCAAACATTTTTATAATAACAATAATCCTCTATTCCCATTTAGGTGACTAGAGGATTATTGTTAAATCTCATTAACTTTCTTTATATAATATAAGTATACAAGAAACTAACGCTATGTTCAATTGGAATTATTTTATTCTAACTAAAAAAGCAAACGTAATATCTATATCTTCTTACCTGCGCGGCAACGCATGAATCGCACCATAGTTACAGTCATTAAGCGCTTCCGCTATGGATTCATTATAGGTAGGATGTGCCCGCATAGCCTTTAAAAGCTGCATTACAGTAAGTTTATTGGAAATGGCAGTTCCCATCTCACCGATCATATCTGTAGCTCTGGCGCACATCATCTGTGCTCCCAGTAATACGTTCGTTTCCTTATCTATTACAACTTTAACAAAGCCTCTCTCTTCCTTTGTTATCAATGATTTACTGTTGGCATGTGTTAAAAATTTTCCTGTAACGATCTTGATTCCTTTCTCTATTGCTTCCTGTTCTGTTATTCCGACACATGCAATTTCAGGATCGGTATAAACACAGGATGGAACTACTGATAAATCAATTGACGGTTCTTTCCCATTCATTCGTTCCACTGCACAGATACCCTGAGAACTTGCAACATGTGCCAGTTGGCTTCCACCAATAACGTCACCGATGGCAAACACGTTAGGCATGCTTGTTTCAAAATTTTCATTTACCAAAATCCTGCCCCTGTCCATTTCCAGTAATGTTAACTCCTCCAGCAGACCATCTGTATTTGGGATTCGTCCGGTGGCTGAAAGCAGATATGGAATCTTTCGGACCTCGGTTTTTTCCTGATCCTTTCCCTTCTCTAAAAAGGTACAGAGAAACTCACAGTCCTCCTTTTCTATTCTCTGAACAAATGCTCTGGTATGAATGTCAACACCTCTCTTTTTCAAAAGCAGCTTTACATTCTGTGAGATTTCCTTATCAAGACTGGGTAGAAGTCTTTCTTCCGCCTCCAACAATGTGACTTTGGAACCACAGGAAGAGAATACCGTAGCAAACTCTACTCCTATGACCCCGCCACCTATAATAAGCAGGCTTTCCGGTACATGATCAAGCTGAAACATCTCATCGCTGGTCATGATTCCAGGAAGATGGATTCCTTCAATGGGCGGAAGAACAGGCTTCGATCCTGTTGCCAGCAATATATTTTTCGCCTGAAGAATTTCTTCTCCTTCCTTTGTCTTAATTCTAACTCTTCTATCCTTCATAAGCGTCCCGATCCCATGGATCCGTTCCACTTTATTTCCCTTAAGGAGCTGTTCTACTCCAAGTCTGAGACTTTCAGAAGTCTCATTTTTATAGGACATCACTTTGCCGTAATCAAAGCTTACCTCTTCCACGAGAATTCCGAACTGTTCTCCGGACACAACCTCCTGATATAATTTTGCAGCATGCAGCATTGCTTTTGCCGGAACGCAGCCGCGGTTTAAGCAGGTACCTCCGACTTCCCGGTTTTCTACCACCGCTACCTTCATTCCCATCTTAGCTGCCTTAATCGCTGCTACATATCCTCCAGGGCCTGCGCCAATAACAAGTAGATCATATATTTTCTCCATCCTATCCTCTTTTCCTACAACGTTCTTTGCTCATGTGAAATTTGTTCTATGGATTACGCAGGTACAAACTTCTGTGTGAAAGAAATCGCAGATTTCTTTCACACTTCTTACTTGTCTCCTAAATTTGGGCATTAGCAAAAAACTCTATTAAATCTTTTATTATGATTGATTGTGCTTGGGTCTTAGCAGGAACCTGATTCAGTTTATTACAGATATCCTTATTCTCATATCTACTTCCCTTTATAAGCCTAGGGAGCATTTCCACAAGATCTGGCTCCATGGAATCGGAAAATAATTGCAAATCCTTTATGATTCCGCAGCTCACCTGAAACTGCCAGATTACATTTCCCCATGCAAACTGTTTTGACAGTTCATACTGAAAATCCATGTTACGTCCGTACAGCCAGGAGAAATCCGAGAACTTCTTTCTTCCGTTTGACAATGCTTTCTGGTCCAAATCCTCCTGTTTACAGTAAACCGCCTTATATCCATAGGTTTCTTCAAATGCCTCCAGAAGCTTTTCTTTTAGCATAGTAATGGTCAGTCCAGTCTGATAATCAGAAAGATTAGCTACCCTGGATCGAACAGAATCCACTCCTTTTAAAGCCAGCTTATCCTTTGAAACCTGCAGATATTTAGAAAGCTTCTGCATATCTGCACTTACCAGTAGGGTTCCATGATGATAACACTTCTCCCCTCTGGTATAAAAGGCATTGCCAGAAAACTTCCTTCCAGATATGGTAATATCATTTCGTCCTGATTTTTCTGCATGGATTCCCAGCTTTTTGACCGCACATAGAATGACCTCCAGCTGTTTATCCAGATCATAATGACACTTGTGGACAAGAAACGTAAAATTAAGATTGCCAAGATCATGGAATACGGCGCCTCCTCCTGAAAGCCTTCTCACCAGATGTCCGCCATCCTGCTCAAGTTCTTGAATTCTGCATTCCTTCCATGGATTCTGGTTTCTTCCAATTACAACAGTATTTTCATTCTGCCAAAGGTAAAGAAAGCAAGTATCCTGCTCTACTGTTTCTAATAAGTACTCCTCTATGGCAAGGTTTTGATACGGGTCATTACTGCTTCCGTTTAAATAATTAATTTTTTGTATCATCTTTCTCTGCATCCTTATCTGAGAAGTCATATCTTAATATTAAATTTCTGGCTGCTCTTACTTCATCAAGTCTGGTGACTGACGTATTGACTGGGGCTTTATGAAGGATTTCCGGATTTAATTTAGCTGTCTCATATAGGCTACGAAATACAGAAATCACCTGATCTAAGGTTTCTTTTGATTCCGTTTCCGTAGGCTCCACCATTAACGCTTCTGGTACGCTTAGCGGAAAATACATGGTCGGTGGATGGATTCCATAGTCCAAAAGTCCTTTTGATATGTCCATAGCTGATATCCCATTTTCTTTTTTAAGCCTTATAAGGCTCATGACAAATTCATGCATACAGGATCCAGGATATGCCATGTCATATACATCCTTTAATTTTGCCATCATATAATTGGCGTTCAGTACCGCATGCTTTGAAGCTTCCGAGATTCCTTCCTTTCCAAGCATGAACAGATACGTCATGGCTCTAACCACAATTAGAAAGTTTCCGTAAAAGCTTTTCACCTGTCCGATACTTTGAACAGGACTTTTAAACAGATATCCGTTTTCTTCCTCCACCAGGTTATTTGGTAAAAATTCAGACAGGAGATTCTTGCAGCCTACAGGTCCACTGCCCGGACCACCGCCTCCATGGGGAGTGGAAAAGGTTTTATGAAGATTCAGATGGACTACATCAAACCCCATATCCCCTGGTCTTATCATGCCCATGACAGCGTTTAAATTTGCTCCGTCGTAGTAAGCCAGTCCTCCGGCCTCATGAATGATTTTGGTGATTTCGAGTATATTTTTATCAAAAAGACCTAAGGTATTAGGATTGGTCAGCATCAGTCCTGCTGTATCTTCCCCGACTGCCTTTTTTAGTTCCTCTAAATCTACTCCTCCATCTTCCCCGGACGGGATACTAATTACCGAAAATCCAACCATTGATGCACTTGCAGGATTGGTTCCATGTGCAGAATCTGGTACTATGAGTTTCGTTCTTTTCCCGTCACCACGGCTTTCATGATATGCTTTTATCAGCAAAAGCCCGGTAAATTCACCGTGGGCTCCTGCTGCTGGCTGAAAGGATATACGGTCCATTCCGGTTATCTCACACAGGTATCGCTCTGCAGTTTTTAATACCTCCATGCAACCCTGCACCGTATGCTCCGACTGTAGCGGATGAATCTGCGCAAATCCAGGAAGCGATGCTATGTATTCATTGATCTTGGGATTATATTTCATGGTGCAGGAGCCCAAAGGATAAAAGCCATCATTTACGCCATATGCCTTTTTTGCTGCTTCTGTATAATGCCTACTTATCTCATTTTCAGACACGTTTGGAAGGTGCAGTCTCTTTTTTCTCCGGCTGCTTTCCTCTGGCAGGTTAACCGGCACATCACATTCTGGCAGAATACTCATCTTTCTTCCTTCCTGCCCTTTTTCAAATATCAGCATAACCTACACCTCCTTCAGAATGCCAATGACACGATCGATGTCATCTTTTGCATTCATTTCCGTACAGCACCATAAGATTTGCCCGGCTCTTTCGCCAGTTAATGGATAACCGCCAAGAATTCCCGCATCTTCCAGTACACTCATCACCTTTTCTACTGGAATCTTTGAAATGGTTACAAATTCGTGGAAGAATTCCCCGCGATTTATAACAGGATACCCGATTGCTTCTAATTGGTTTGCCATATAATGCGCCTTTGACATACACTGTATGGCTGTCTGCTTCAGTCCTTCTGCTCCCATAGCAGATAAATAAACTCCCACTGCCAATGCACAAAGTGCCTGGTTTGAGCAGATGTTGCTTAATGCTTTTTCTCTTCGGATATGCTGTTCTCTTGCCTGAAGGGTTAGAACATATCCTGTTTTTCCATTGAAATCAACGGTTTCTCCGACGATCCTTCCCGGCAATTTTCTGGTCAGTTCTTTCGTACATGCCATAAATCCGATATATGGCCCACCGAATGAAAGCGGCAATCCGAGGGGCTGCCCCTCTCCCACTGCAATATCAGCACCATATTCTTCTGGTGTCTTTATAACACCTAAGGAAATTGGATTTACGCCCATGATATACTTTGCATCAGCTTCCTTAGTTATGCTTCCGATTTCTCCAGCTAGTTCCAGACTACCGTAATAATTTGGATTCTGAATATATACACATGCGGTTTGACGATCAATATGTTCTTTTAAAAAATTAAGATCCGTCATACCGTCTTTTTCAGGAATAACAGTCAACTCCATCCCATTTCCAAAACAATAGGTCTTTATGGTCTCCATTACCTGAGGATGAACCGCAGCGGAAACAAAGGCCCTTGTTTTCTTTCTGTCCCTGCACATAGCTACCGCTTCTGCTGCCGCAGCCGCACCGTCATACACGGAAGCATTGGCCGTGTCCATCCCAGTAAGTTCACAAATCATTGTCTGGTATTCAAATATGGATTGTAAGATTCCCTGGCTGATTTCCGCCTGATATGGGGTATAAGCAGTGTATAGAGTTTCCTTGGATAACACGCTTTTCACAACAGCCGGAATATAGTGCCTGTATGCACCGACCCCCCTAAAAATGACCGGAAATACCTTATTTTTCGCTGCAATACCTTCCATTTCCTTACATACTTCCATTTCAGACATTCCACGCGGAAGGTTCAACCCATCCTTTAACATAACTTCCTGCGGAAGCTGCCCAAAAAGGTCTTCTATGCTCTCAATTCCAATCACTGACAGCATTTCTTTTCTGTCAAGATCGGTTGCTGGTACAAATGAACCCATATGCAGATCTCCTTTATTCCATTTCTTTTTTTACAAATTCTTCGTATTCCTCTGGACTTAAGAATTCTTCTTTCTCCGTAATACCGGTTATCTTTGCAAACCAGGCTTCATAAGGAGTCTCATTGATCTTTTCCGGTGCATCAAGAAGTTCTTCGTTAATTTCCGATACGACTCCGGTTACTGGGCAATAGACATCCGAAACAGCTTTTACTGACTCCACATCGGCAAAACTTTCTCCGGTTACCGTTTCGTCACCCTCTTCCGGAAGATTAACAAAGACAAGCTGTCCTAACGTCTGCTGCGCATAATCCGTAAGGCCGACTAAGGCTGTTGTTTCATCCTCAAACCTTACCCATTCATGTGTTTTTGTGTAAACCAAGTTTTCTAATACCTTCATGATAAATTCTCCTTTTCCTTGATGGATTATTTTGTTCTCTTATAAAATGGAAGGGGCACCACTTCTGCCTCTACTTCTCTTCCCCTGACAATTACCGTTACTTTTGTACCTACTTTTATATATTCTTTATTAAGGATAGCCATGGCCACCGGGTAGCCCAGATATGGGCAATGGGTTCCTGATGTTGTAAAGCCCACTTTCTTCCCGTCTACAAGTACATCTTCCTGTTCCCGTATGATTCCCCGCCCTGTTACCCTTAAGCCTACTCGTTTTCTCATGAGGGAATCCTTATCTGGCAAATGGTTTTTACCGATGAAATCCTCCTTCTGCATTTTCACAGCAAACGAAAGACCGGCTTCCACCGGATTAATCTCATCATTCATCTCATGTCCGTACAGCGGCATGCCTGCCTCCAGCCTCAGGGTATCTCTTGCCCCCAGCCCACAAGGAATCAGTCCGTATTCTTTTCCTGCCTCCATAAGCGTTTCCCACATTGTAATAGCATATGTATTATCGAAATAAAGTTCAAATCCGTCTTCCCCTGTATAACCGGTTCTGGATATCATGCATGGAATCCCAGCCACCATTCCATCAAAAACAGCATGATAGTACTTTTCGGGAATGTCTGTTGATAGCTTTATAAGTATTTCCTGAGACTTAGGACCCTGCAAGGCAATTTGTGAGATTTTATCAGAAATATCTTCAAACACCACCTCTCCAAATTTATGCTCTAGCATCCATCGGTAATCCTTTTCTTTATTAGAAGCATTTACGACGATTAAGTACTCCTCTTCTTTTTCCTTATATACAATCAGATCATCCACCGTACCCCCTTGCTCATTACACATAGGACTGTATCTTGCCTGACCATTCGCCATATCGGTAAAATCATTGGTCAGTAACTGCTGCAGATTCCTAAGAGCATCTTTCCCTCTACAGCGTATCTCCCCCATATGAGAAACATCAAAAATCCCTGCCCTTGTTCTTACTGCCATATGCTCCTTTATGATTCCCTCCTCATATTGGATGGGAAGGAGATATCCAGCAAAAGGGACCATTTTGCCATGAAGTTTCAGATGCATTTCGTAAAGCGGTGTTTTTAGTTCCATGTCTTAATCCTCCTTAAATTTATCTGATAATATAGTGGCGTAGTTATTTCTCATAAAAGGTGTACTCTTTGCACCGTAAATCTAATTATTGAAACATGCTTTCTGTTTCAATACAGGAACGTCAACCTTTTATCCATAAAAAAAAAGACAGAAAGAAATATCCATATAGGATATTCCTGCCTGCTTCTGTCCTTTTACCTGAAAGATTGACTTCTTCGGTATATAAATGTTCTCCAGAGTTACGTCCGAATCCGATCCTTTTGCCTGAGAGTTTCTGCGTTCCCCTTCGGCGGCACAGTCTTGTGCTCTCTTCCGTATTCATCATCCGTTATTAATATTGATATTATCAGACTATTTTGACACTGTCAATCGTTTTTGCTAACTGTTATTGCTAACTCAAAATTCCAGTTCCAATCACCATGATAGATCATCCTTTTATTCATTATACACAGGCTTGAATGGATTTTTTAATAATATTAAGACCTGCTGTAAGTTCGTCTCTACTAATAATTAAAGGTGGTATAATTTTTAATACACTATCTTTTCTTCCTGCCAATTCAATGATTAGTCCATTTGCAAAACATTCTTTTGATATTTCATCTGTTAATTTTTCATTATTGAAATTTGAAAAATCAATTCCAAAAATAAGTCCTTTTCCGCGATATTGTATTTTATTATTAATCGGCAGTATATTCTGTTCTATGTATTCTTTCACATACTTTTCGTCATTTTGTACTTTATCCCATAATTTATGTTCTATTGCATAATCTATTGCAGCACTAGCTCCTATAAATGCTAGTTGATTTCCTCGAAATGTACCAGAATGCTCTCCTGGTTCTAAGCAATCAATCTCTGGTTTAAGAAGGAGTAATGACATAGGTAGACCTCCACCGCTAATCGATTTCGATAGCGTAACCATATCTGGTTCGATTCCGGCTTGTTCAAACGAAAAAAACGTACCTGTACGCCCACAACCAACCTGTATATCATCGCAAACTAAAAGGATATGATTTTCTTTACATATTTTATCTAGTTCTTTTAGCCATTCAAAATCAGCAACTTGAACACCACCTTCACATTGAACGGTTTCAACAAATATAGCTGCTGGCTTTTCTATTCCGGAATGATCATCATTCAAGATCATTTTAATATATTCTAACGAATCAAAACCTTTTCTACAATATGGAACAAATATTGTATTCTCTAGTTGTACACCTGCACCATTACGCGCAAATAGTGAACTTGTCAATGCCAAACTTCCTAACGACATTCCATGAAAAGCGCCCATAAAAGCAATTACATTTTTTCTTCCAGTATATTTACGAGCTATTTTTAAAGCAGCCTCATTTGCATTTGTTCCAGAAGGGCCACAAAACATCATTTTATAATTGTAATTTCTAGGAGCTAAAATGCAGTCTTGAAATTTTTTAATAAAATCACATTTGGCTGTAGTATACATATCAAGCGCATGTAAAATTCCATCATCTTTTATATAATTGATAATACGCTCCATAATATATTCATTGTTATGACCATAATTAAGCGTACCAGCACCGCTAAAAAAGTCTAAGTATTCCTCACCTTCTGGTGTATACATTTTGCATAATTTAGCCTTTGTGAATACTTTAGGAAAATGTCTGCAATAATTTCTGACATTAGATTCAAATTTTTCACTCTCTAACATACTATCTTCCACCTCTTTAATTTTATTTTTTATTTTTCTCATGCATCAAATCCAAGTTACTCTGTTTATTTGCATTTTTATATATATCACATTGCTTTTGTTTATTTTTGAGTCAAAGTGGTTATTCGAAATCTGATTACGCTACCAGCTCTACCTCATTTCCACTACGTGGCATTTTGCCTCTATATACTATCATATACTTCTGAAAGTCTTTATATGTATGATTTTCACAAAGAAATAATCACTGGTTCTTTAGGATATAATTTTAGAAATTTAAGAAAACAAAAAAGACTGGTGATTCAATCATTTAGTAATAGCTCCCGCCAGCAAGTTGTGGTATGAATATTTTAAAGCTCCCGATCTAGTCATGTCCAATACAAATCTGAATAAAATTCTCTTACTAGCAAATAATAACTCTATTAATATTAGGAATAATTATGGCAAATTGACCAAAGAAAAACGATTTGTAAGAAAAAACGAATGGTGGCCCTACCATGGTTGAGACCGCATTTAGATGGAGAAATACGAAATACTTAGAAACGTTCAGGCAGCCACCACAAACCTGGAAACGACAAATAATAAACTTTTTATGAAAAGGAGTAAATTATATGAATCGTGATGAACTCATAGACCAAGTAAAAGACGAGTATGCACGTATAGCCTCTTCTGAATCCCAAGAGAATTTTATCCA
>NZ_DAMADT010000010.1:0-5639 GCF_031997925.1 Lachnoclostridium sp.
CTTTTACTACGCACCTCTTGGCGGTTGGATCATGGCTTTTCAAAATTATAAGCCAAAGGGAGGGTTATTACACTCTCAGTTTGTAGGATTAGCAAAATTTAAAACACTTTTTTCAAATGATGTGTTTATTCGGGTAATTCGCAATACGTTATGTATGGGGATTATCAATCTAGTATTAAGTTTTGTATTTTCTATTGGTCTTGCAATCCTACTAAATGAGGTTCGAAATAAAAGGGGAAAGAAGTTTGTCCAGACGGTCTCCTATCTGCCTCATTTTTTATCTTGGATTATTGTAACTGGAATTGTAATGGATGTATTATCTTTAGAAACTGGTATTATAAATCAAGCTTTAGTAGCACTACATATTATAAATAAGCCGATCAATTGGCTTGCTTATCCAAAATTCTTTTGGCTTATTGTTGGTTTTGCGAATGTATGGAAGGAAACAGGATGGGGCTCAATTATTTATTTAGCCTCGATTACTTCAATAAATCCTGACCTTTATGAGGCGGCATCCATTGATGGTGCTGG
This sequence comes from Lachnoclostridium sp., assembly GCF_031997925.1. Lineage (NCBI taxonomy): Bacteria > Bacillati > Bacillota > Clostridia > Lachnospirales > Lachnospiraceae > Lachnoclostridium > Lachnoclostridium sp. The sequence goes on from NZ_DAMADT010000010.1 coordinate 532, forward strand.
CAGATTGCAAAAGATTTTTCATATCACTTTACCAGGTATTAAGCCTACGATTTTTATCTTATTATTAATCAATGTTGGAAATGTTCTAAATGCAGGATTTGAAGTTCAATATTTATTAGGGAATGGCCTTGTTCAAAGCGTATCCCAAACAATTGATATCTATGTTTTAAAATACGGTATCAGTATGGGTGATTATTCTATTGGTACTGCCGCAGGTATATTCAAGAGCTTAGTAAGTATTATTATCATCTTTTTAGCGAATAAGGCAGCGAAAATAGCGGGTGAAGAACGTTTATTCTAGCAGGTATTTCAGCGATAAAAATATTCACACGGTAATTGATTTGCATTGTCTTGCAAGTAAGACAATAAGTAGCGCAGAAATGAGGGTAAAGATGAAAAAATTTGTTAGGACTAGAAAAAAGAAAAGTAGTGTGGGTGATAAAGTTTTTACAATAGTAAATACAATGATACTAACGATATTTGTAATAATAACTTTATACCCTATTCTAAATACATTAGCAATTTCTTTTAATGATGGAACTGATGCTTTAAGAGGTGGTATCTATCTATGGCCACGGGTATTTACTTGGAAAAATTATCAGACCATAATACATAAGCAAAATCTTCTAACTGCAACAGAGATTTCAATTTTAAGGACTGTAATAGCGACGGTAACTCAATTATTTGTGACCGCACTATTAGCATATGTTTTAAGTCGTAAAAATTTTATATTCCGAAAACAAATATCTCTATTATATGTTTTAACGATGTATGTGAATGGAGGACTGATTCCGACCTTTTTGCTCTATAAGGGGTTAGGGCTAACAAACAGCTTCTGGGTTTATATTATTCCAGGTATGGTTAGTGCCTTCAATATGCTAGTAATACGTACTTATATGACTGGATTACCAGACAGTTTACAGGAGTCTGCGGAAATTGATGGAGCAGGGCACTTTACGATCTTTCTAAGAATTATCGTGCCTTTATGTAAACCTGTATTTGCAACTATTGCATTATTTATCGCGGTTTATCAATGGAACTCTTGGTTTGATACGATGTTATATAACCGGATGAGAGGTGAATACACCACACTTCAATATGAATTAATGAAGCTATTATCTGCGGTTACAAACAATAGTTCCAATGCAGAGACCATGAAAAATGCTGGAAATCAAGTAACTCCAGCCTCGATACGAGCAGCAGCAACGATCATAACATCACTACCAATTGTCTGTCTATATCCATTTCTTCAAAGATACTTTGTAACAGGATTGACCATTGGTGGGGTGAAGGAGTAGTTTAAGCTATGAGTTTATGCGTAGGTAACAAGGCTTGGAATAAGCAGGCCTTACCTCAGTTTGCAAGGTTAAAAAATTAAAAAGATAAAATCATATTAGAAACGCTAATCTTTGGGTGAGATGGAGGAGACATGATGGAGGGTACAATTAAGAGTGGATATTACCGAAATAAGTTTACCGAATTAGGCTATAAAGAAGAGGATGTAAACAAGAAAATTGAAGATAGTTTTCAGACCTTGTTCTATGGTTTACCAGAAGAACGAATATATTTTCCTGTGGGGGAGGATTTAGGATATATTGTGGATACCGGAAATCATGACGTTCGAACCGAGGGAATGTCTTACGGTATGATGATGTGTGTGCAATTAGATAAAAAAGAGGAATTTGATCGCTTATGGAATTGGGCAAAGACTTATATGTATATGGATTCTGGTGTTAACAAAGGTTATTTTGCTTGGTCTTGTAAAACAGATGGAACGAAAAATTCCTACGGACCAGCGCCAGATGGTGAGGAGTATTTTGCATTAGCATTGTTTTTTGCATCCAACCGATGGGGCGATGGGAAAGGGATTTTCGATTATAGTAAACAAGCAAGAGAACTTCTTCATGAATGTATCCATAAAGGAGAAGGGGATGGAACCGGAGAACCTATGTGGGAGCCATCGAACTACCTGATAAAATTCATACCTAATTGTAATTTTACAGATCCATCGTATCATTTACCACACTTTTATGAGTTATTTGCACTTTGGGCGTATGAAGAAGATAGGGAATTCTTTAAAAAAGCAGCGGATGCGAGTCGTTCCTACCTAAAACTTGCATGTCATGAAAAGACTGGACTCTGTTCAGAATACGCAGAATATGATGGAACTGTTCATAGTGGAGATCAAGAAAAATTTGGACGTCATGATTGGTATTACAGCGATGCTTATCGAACCATTGCAAACATTGGTCTTGATTATCTTTGGTTTGCAGCTGATGAATGGCAAGTGACATGCGCTAATAATTTACAGCAATTCTTTTGTGAAACAGTGAAACATCATGCAAGTGGTATTTATCAAGTGGATGGAACGATAATTATGGGCGAAGCATTACACCCTGTTGCAATGATTGCTACCAATGCGCAGGCGTCCTTAGCGGCAAATGGTCCTTATGCGAACGAATGTGTCGATAAGTTTTATCATACTGAATTAAGGGCTGGAGATAGAAGATATTACGACAATTGCTTATATATGTTTGCGCTCTTAGCCTTAAGTGGAAACTATCGTATTTGGATGTAGATAAATATTATTAAAATTGTAGGATATAAATTGAATAATGGAATGAGAATATATTAATTAAATAGCAGGGTATAAATTAAATAGTGGAATGTAAATCAAAGCTTCGGTAGTGAATTCACAGGTTTCTTTTGCAATAAAATAGTGCCATAAGGGAGCATGCATAGAGGTGGAGATGAATATGAAGGAGAAAGAAAATAAATTAGCGAATCAAAAATGGGGTACAAATGAAACTAAATTTAAAGCAGAGAAAGAAAAAGAGATTAAGTCGAAAATAAAAAATACTGCTGAGAATGAGAACAAGAAAGTAAATAGAAAAAAGGGTTTTATTAGTATTGGTTTTAAGATGGTTGTCATTTATTTTATTCCAGTGATTTTCCTTATTATTTTAGGAGTAGCTTCTTATCTCGTAGCCTCAAAAGGTATCGTAAAGAATTACGAACAAGCCACTCTAAATTCACTTGACATGATGAGTAAATATTATTCTTATGGACTAAAAAAACAAGAATCAAAAACATTAGAATACATCATGAATAATACGGTACGCGATTATTATGGCAACAGTCAAAACGATGCTGTAAAAGAATTAGAACTTGTAAAGAAATTATCATCAACCTTTGGGAATGTAATCAGTTTAGATGAAGATGTAAATAATATATACTTCTTTGGAAATGGTCACAAGTCAATCATAGGATCGGAAATCTATAGCTCTGAAACCTATCAATCGATTAGTGGTGAGGGTGAAATTAGAGAATTCTTAGATTCTGGTAAAACGGTTGCATGGATTGGTTCTCATAAACTACTCGATGAAGTTGTGCAAAAGCCAAAGGATTACGGGATGTCTTGTATCCGTTATATCTTAAGTCCCTCTGGTAAGAAGGTTGGAATCATGATACTTGATATTTCTTATGATTTTATCAAGAATACTCTAACAGAAAGTAATCTCCCAGAAGGTAGTATGGTTGCATTTATTACGAATGATGGGAAAGAAATCATTGCTTCAAAAGGTGAGAATTACATATCATTATTAGAAAATAATTTATTTCAACCTGAAAAAGATTTAGAGCAACATGGGTACTCCTATGTAGATTATAAGGGAAAAAACTACTTAGTTTTATATTCAAGGTTAGAAACGAGTGGTGCTTATACATGTGCCTTAGTTCCGAAAGAGGCGGTTATCAAGCAAGTTGATTCGGTAAAGTCTGTAACAGTTATTATAGTAATTTGCGCGAGTACGATAGCATGTCTTTGTGGAATTTTATTTGCAAGAAGTATTTCAGGTGTCATTAAGAAAATGAATCATGTATTAGCTGCAACAGCAGAAGGAGAGTTAACGAATCAGCTTGATTTAGATAGAAAAGATGAGTTTTTACATCTGGGTATGGCAATCAATAAAATGAATGAAAACATGAGAGGACTTATCCGTAAAACTGTAAAAATTGGTGAAGTAGTTTCTTTTTCTTCAAAGGAAGTAACAAAAACATCTCAAGTTTTATTTGATACTTCAAAAGGAATTCATACTTCAATATCGGATATTGAAGTTGGAACAGGAGATCAGGCCAGAGAGATTGAGCAGTGTTATTTACATATGAATGATTTAGCAGACCAGATTGTGAGCGTGCATCACAGTATGAATGAGATGGTAAAGGTATCCGATGATACAAAACTAATTTTGGCTGATAATACAGAAATGGTAAAAGAGTTAGGGGAAAATGCAAGAAATACTGCAGATATAACAAAAGGGGTTATTGAGCAGGTACAAAGACTTGGCATGGAATCTAAAACAATAACGAATATTGTAAATTCCATCGATGATATAGCAAGTCAAACGAATCTCTTATCACTCAATGCCTCGATTGAAGCAGCAAGAGCGGGAGAAGCAGGTAGAGGATTCTCAGTGGTAGCAGATGAAATAAGAAAATTGGCAGAACAATCTAGGGCATCAGCTGCTGAGATAAGCAAGATAGTTCATTACATTCAAAACCTTTCTGATTCTACTATGGAAAGTGCTCATCAAGCAGAAAACATGTTAGAAATACAAGAACATGCAATGGAAGATACGATAGGTGCATTTGGGTTAATTGAAAATCAAGTAGAAAAACTCGTTGTTAGTATTTTGTCCATTAGCGAACGAATTACAGTAATTACAAATAAGAAGAACATAACTTTAGAAGCACTGGAAACTATCTCTGCGACATCAGAAGAAACCGCAGCAGCTTCCATTCAACTTGTTACAACGGCAGACAGTCAATTAAATGCAGTAGAGTCTTTAAAACGAGAGGCAGAAGAATTACAGAAAGAGGCTATCTCATTAACTCAAGCGATACGATTATTTAAAATAGAATAGGGGGACAAACTATCCTCGGAACTTTTAATAAATCAAGAGTTCCGAGGATAGTTTTTAAATTAGCGTATATATTAACTTGTGAATTAGGATAAAAGTACTTAGAGTGAATCATATGTAATATGATTTCTGAACTTTGCATTATTTTATTAATTACACAACTTTAATTAGTATGGGGTAGCTAGCATA
>NZ_DAMADT010000010.1:5739-37467 GCF_031997925.1 Lachnoclostridium sp.
ATCTACTACTCTATTTCGTGAGGATAGCTAGCATAAATCTACTACTCTATTTCGTGAGGATAGCTAGCATAAATCTACTACTCTATTTCGTAAGGGTAGCTAGCATAAATCTACTACTCTATTTCGTATGAGGTAGCTAGCTTAAATCTACTATTATTAAATTGATTTTAAAGGATAGAATGGTATAATTACAAAGAATACTATATACTGCATAAGAATATAAGCAGGTAACTATGAAAATCATAAGGATAGTTTTTCAGAAATTTTTTTGAGATTTAAGTTGGAGGTTAAGGAATGAAAATTACAGTAATAGGTTGTGGACGTTGGGGGTCCTTGATAACATGGTATTTAGATAAGATTGGTCAAGATGTTACATTATATGGACGTAAAGATTCTGAGCATATGCAAAGATTTATGCGTGAGAGAAAGAATGATTTACTGGAATTACCTCCATCCGTACAGTTGACAAATGAACTTGATACCGTGGAAAAATCAGAGATTATTGTAATTTCGATAAATTCTCAGGGACTTCAAAAGCTTATGGAAGAATTGAATCCACTTCATATACAAAATAAAATTATTGTCCTATGTATGAAAGGAATCGAAATCTCATCCGGAAGAAGATTAACTCAAATAGTAAATGATAACTTGGACTTCTCCAATGAGGTAGCAGTATGGCTTGGACCTGGTCATGTGCAAGAGTTCTACCGTGGGGTTCCGAACTGTATGGTAATTGACAGTAAGAACGAACAGGTTAAAAAGATGCTGGTGGATTCATTTTCGAGTGATTTGATTCGCTTTTACTACGGTCAAGACCTAATTGGTAATGAAATAGGTGCAGCAGCTAAGAATGTAATCGGTATAGCAGCAGGAATGTTGGATGGATTAGGCCTATCCTCGTTAAAAGGCGCCTTAATGTCTAGAGGAACGAGAGAAATTGCACGACTAATTAAGGCGATGGGGGGAAATGAATTATCAGCTTATGGATTGTGTCATTTAGGGGATTATGAAGCTACTATTTTCTCTATGTATAGCCATAATCGTCGTTATGGTGAAGCATTTGTTAAGAAGGAGGAGTTTGATAAATTAGCAGAAGGGTATTATACCGTGAAAGCGATTGTAAGTCTTGGGAAAAACTACGGAGTGGAATTACCTATTTGTATGGCTGTCTATGAGATTTTGTACCTTGAGAAGGATGCTTGGGAAACTTTGAATGGTCTATTTACCAGAACTATCAAATGTGAATTTTAATCGGGGGGATTTTCTAGAAAGAATAGGAGGATCTACAAGTAGTATTAATTGAAATGGAGGGGGGATATTATGTTAAGCAACAGTGAAATTTTTCAGATTGCAATGGAACAATCTGCGTATGATTTAAATTGTAATAGTATCGATTTTTTATCAATCAAGAATAAGGTTGTAATTTCCGAACATAGTCCACACGCAAGGAAATATTTGATTCTTCCATTCTACTGCAATCTTGTTTCTTATGGTTCCAATATAGTTGCATCAGTCGATAAAGAGATAGAGGATATCGTGAAGGAGTATATTAACACCCATCCGATAGAACATTGTTTTGAAACACCAAACCTGCATATCTTAAATGATGAACTACAGAAAAAGGATATGCGCGTCTGTTTCATGGCAGAGTATTTTCTACCTGATGTCAATAATTTAAGGGAGCTTCCTTGTGAATATGAGTTAAGAGTATTAAAAAAACCAGACTTTGCTACTCTTTACACTGGGGAATGGACGAATGCTTTATGCGAGACAAGAAAGGAACTTGATGTTTTAGCTGTGGCAGCTTATGATGGTGATAAAATAATAGGATTAGCTGGTTGTTCCGCAGACTGTGATACCATGTGGCAGATTGGAATTGATGTGCTTCCAGAGTACCGAAGAAAAGGTATCGCATCCGCATTAACAAGTCGATTAGCTCTTGAAATATTGCATCTAGGAAAGGTTCCGTTTTATTGCGCTGCATGGTCCAATATAAAGTCTGTACGTAATGCAATCAGAAGTGGATTTCGCCCAGCATGGATTGAAATGACCGCAAAAAGTATGGCATATATAAATAAAATGAACCAAACAAAAAAGGAATAGAGTATGTCATATGTAAATAAAATGAACCAAACAAAAAAGGAATAGAGTATGTCATAAGAAGTAAGTTGTATAAGCATACAATGTTTCTAACTATGTGAGAATTTTTATAATGCAAGTAGTTATGTTGTACATAGGATATGAAAGCAGAGATACTTAATAGGTATCTCTTTTTATTATTAAGAGGTTAGTGATGCGTATTCTTTTGGATTTGCATAGGGCAATGAGGTAGAGCTGGCAGCGTAAGCGGATTGCAAATACCGCTTTGACTGAGAAAAAAAGGAAACCATGAAAGCATGGATTTTTATAACAAAAACAAGTATAATAAAGCCTAGTTATTTTTTAAAATATAGATATTTTGTTGAAATTATCTTATAGATTTAATTACAATTACCCCAGTACATTATAAAATTTGAAGGCAGATGAAAGGGAGTACGAGAAATGCTATTATCCAAGCAGGAAAAACAACGTATATTAGAAATAGAACAGGAATATGAGAATAGTCTGTTAACGATAGAGGATTTAAATAAAAGTTATAAAGAAAGCAGAGCACTTTTGGAAAAACGAGAGCAGGAAATGAAGCAGCTTTTACAAAAAGTTTCTTTTTTTCAAAGTGAGATTGCTAAGTATAATGAAATTACCACTGAAGTAGAAGCTTATGTGAAAGAAAGAGAAGATCAGATTTCAAGATTAAACAGTGACATTGGAGATTATGAATCGAAACTAAAAACACTTCGTCTTGATAAAGATAGCCTCTCTAGCACAATAAAAGAAAAGCAGAAAGCTTATCTTGAATTAGAAAATAAATTAAAAGTTATGGAAGAGGAGCGATCAACAGAGAAAGAAAAGTTAGAATCGAATGAAAATCAGATAAAAGAACTAGCAAAGCTATTAGAAGAATCAGAAACCATTTTTACAGAAAAAGAGGGTGAAATTACTAAGCTTACTGAGAATGTGAAGAGTTTAGAGTCAGAACTTGAGGAAAAGACTTCGATTATTAAAAATAAGGTTGATCTAATTCATGGGTTAGAAGATGAAGAAAAAAAGCAAAAAGAAGAACTAATACAAAATAAAGCCCTGATTGAAAAACTAAAACTTGAGTCGGAGAGAGCAAAACAAGGTCAAGAAGAACTAGCTGTGCAATTTAAAGATATCAAAGTAAAATGCGAACAAGGGAACAATGAACTTACAACACTAAAGGAACAGCTTAAAAATAAAGAGTTAGAACATAACAAACTATTAGAGAACATAGAAAATCTTCAAAATGAATTAAATCAAAGTGAAGATCATCATGAGAGCATAAAGATTGAACTACTGCAAAGCAAAAATCATATCCAAGAATTAGAGAAGGAAAAAGAAATTCTTACAGAAGGACATAATGATTTAATTAATAAGCTAGAGGAAGAGAGGGCTAAGAATCAAGGCTTAACGAATTCTCTAGAGGAGATAAAAGCTCAAATTCGCCAAGCAAAACAGGAACTAGAAAAGACTTCATCGGAAACTTTATTAAAAGTAAAAGAGATTGAGGAACTCTCTAATCTTATTGAAGAATTAAAGGAAAAGCAAAAAACTTCGATGGAAGAATTCAATATTCTATCACAAAAATATGATAGCTTATCAATGGAAAAAGAAAAGCTATATGCTGATAAGGAGAATCTTGAAAGTTTAATAAATACTTCTAATAATGAGAAAGAGCAATTAACAAAGCAGCTAGAAAGCTTAAGTATAGAAGCTGAGACTTTGAAATCTAAAGTTAACGAGCTTGAAGAACTCTTGGAGCTATCAGGGGATGATGCTGTTCAAGTATCTGAGAAGCTAAAGAAGGCAATTGAAGAAAATAATAGGATACTAGAGGAAAAGGAAAAAGTTAAAAAGCAAGCTTTCAGTGAGATAGAAACTTTGAAAGAGAAATTCCAAGAAGAAAAATTAGAACTGAAAGATAAGTTTGAGCGAGAAATCGAGGAATATAAGAAACTTGCAAAACAAGAAAATGAAGAAATTAAGGTAAATGCAGAACAAGAGTTAGAAGAATATATAGCTCTTGCAGAGAAAGAGAAAGAAGATATAAGCAAACAAGCAGGGTTAGAATTAGAAGAATATAAGAAGCTTGCGAATCAAGAAAAAGAAGATATTAAAGCACAAGCAGAGCTAGAACTTGAGAAGTATAAGGTGCTTGCAAAGCAAGAAAAAGAAGAAATAGAGGTAAAAGCGGAACACGAATTAGAAGAATATATAGCTCTTACAGAGAAAGAGAAAGAAGAAATAAGAACGCAAGCAGAGCTAGAAGTAGAGGAATATAAGAAGCTTGCAAAGCAAGAAAAAGAAGAAGTAAAGGTAAAAGCGGAACAAGAGTTAGAAGAATATATTGCCCTTGCAGAGAAAGAGAAAGAAGATATAAGGGCGCAAGTAGAACAAGAATTTGAGGAATATAAGAAGCTTGCAAAACAAGAAAAAGAAGATATAAGGACGCAAGCAGAGCTACAATTAGAAGAATATAAGAAGCTTGCAGAACAAGAGTTAGAAGAATATATGACTCTTGTAGAAAAAGAAAAAGAAGATATCAGTAAACAAGTAGAACAAGAATTTGAGGAATATAAGAAGCTTGCAAAGCAAGAAAAAGAAGATGTAAGGGTAAAAGCAGAACAAGAAAAAGAAGAAATAAAGCTAAAAGCAGAACAAGAAAAAGAAGAAATAAAGCTAAAAGCAGAACAAGAGTTAGAAGAATATATTTCTCTTGTAGAGAAAGAGAAAGAAGATATAAGAACGCAAGCAGAAAAAGAATACGAGGAATACGCAGAGCTTGTGGCTCATAAGCAAGAAGAATTAAAGGAAAATGCTAGTAGGGAGCAAAAACTCTTAGAAGAGCAGATAGCAGCAATGATTCAAGAAAAAGAACATTTGATACAGCAGGTTAATAATTCAAGAGAAATAGAAATCAACTTAGAATCAAAGATTCATGAATTAGAAGAACTTATAGAATTATCGGAGGAGGAAGTTGCTGATATCTCTGAGAAATTAAAACAGTCTGTAACGGAAAAAGAGGCTATCAAAGAAAATTCGGAATCAGAACTTGAAGCATATAAGAAGCATGCAGAAAAAGAGAATGAGGATATTAAATTAGAAGCAGAACGACATATAGAGGAATATAAGAGGCTAAAAGAACAAGAAAAAGCAGAAATTAAATTCCAAGCAGCACAAGAGATAGAGGAATATAAGAAGCTAGCAGAGCAAGAAAAAGCAGAAATTAAATTCCAAGCAGCACAAGAGATAGAAGAATATAAGAAGATAGTAGAGCAAGTAAAAGAAGATAATAAATTCCAAACTGCACAGGAGTTGGAAGCTTATAAAAAGCTTGTAGAACAAGAAAATGAAGAAATTAAATTCCAAGCAGTACAAGAATTAGAAGTATATAAAAAGCTTGCAGAAAAAGAAAAGGAAGAAATATTATCTAACGCAAAACAAGAGTTAGAGGAACAAAAGGAATATGCAGAGCATGAGAAACATGAAATAATAGAGCAAGCTGTTCAGCAACTTGAAGAAATCAAGAATCTTGTGGCAATTGAAAAAGAAGAGATAATAGAAAATGCTAGAAAAGAGAAAAAACTCTTAGAAGAGCAGATAGCGAACGGATTCCAAGAAAAAGAGCAATTACAAGAATTTATCGAGGGTCTAAATAATGAAGAGAAATCCCTAAAATCTAAGCTTAGTGAGTTAGAGGATCATATAGAGTTAACGAAAGAAGAGTTGATTAATCTAAATGAGAAACTAAAGCAATCTGAGTTTGAAAATAAAAATCTAAGGGAAGAGAATCAGTTACTACAAGAACAAGCTAATAATAAGTTAGATTTACTTGAAGAGAAGTATGAGAAAGAAATTGATAGCTTAAAAGCTTCCGAGCAAAAAGTTCTTGATTTTGGCATACTAATAGATGAAAAGAATAGGCTTTTAGATCAAAGAAAAGAGCAGATTTATCAATTAGAACAAAAATTATATAGGATTAATCAAGAAGACTTAACAAAAGCGAATGATATTACTGAAAAGCGGGAGCAATTGGATCGACTGATTAATGACCAAGAAGAGCTTTCAACTGAGGTGAAGAAAGCACAAGAAATTATTAGCCAACTAGAAGAAAAAATAAAAGATGGTGAATCTGAAAAGAATACTTTATTAAGTAATTTACAACAAAAAGATGCAATCATGAACTCAGCAATGCTTGCATTAGAAAAGCAACGAGATATCTCTATTGAACAAACGATGAGTCTAGCGAAGCAAAAAGAAAGAGTAGAAGAACAGACCACTGTGATACAGCAATTGGTTGACAAAAATGAGGAACTTCAACAAAATTATAATAGATTAACTAATGAAATCACTGAGTTAAAACAGAAGGATAAAACAGTAAGAGAACATGATGTAATCAATGCAGAAGAGCTTCATAAGGAAAAGCAATTATTAGAAACAAAGCTAGAAGAAAAAGATAATAAAATAGATGAATTAGAAACTCAGATTATTGAGTTAATGGTTGAGCTTGAAAGTAAAAATAGGTAAAAGTGAAACCAACATTAAATTAGGCGTAAAGACGAAAAGAGATAATACTATGTTATGTGAAGGCATAGTAGTTATCTCTTTTTTATATTTAAAGTATTAATATTATTTCATAGAAAAAAAATCTTATAGTAATTTACGTGGTATATATACAAAGGTGATTTATTTTAAGCACATAATTATAATAGTCGGAAATTATCGTTAAAAACAATATCGTTTGTGAAAATGTTATAAAATAATATAAAACATGTATAATTTCATGGGTTGAAAATTGTAAAAAAATGGTATATGATTTTTCTAGGACATACAGTCCTATCAAATAATTATAAGGAGGAATAGCAATGAAAAGAAAACTGAAACAAACGTGTGCTGTTTTAGTGGCAGTTGCAACAATGATAGCGTCGTTGCAATGGGGGAGAGAGCCAGTACAAGCAGCAACAGCAGACGGCCTGACCTCTCAACAGTATGTTGAGGCGATGGGTGCAGGTTGGAACTTAGGAAATTCCTTTGATGGTTTTGACTCAGATACCTCAAAACCAGATCAAGGCGAGACCGCTTGGGGAAATCCTAAGGTTACAAAAGAGTTAATCCATGCAGTCAAGCTAAAAGGCTATAGTAGTATCCGTATACCATTAACCCTAACCCGTAGATATACGGAGAGTAATGGTGTTTGTACTATTGATAGTGCATGGATAGCACGTTACAAAGAAGTAGTAGATTATGCGGTTGCAGAAGGTTTATACGTAATGATAAATATTCACCATGATTCATGGATATGGTTATCTTCATGGGATGGTAATAAGAGTTCTGTACAGTATGTAAGATTTACTCAAATGTGGGATCAACTAGCGAAGGCATTTAAAGATTATCCGCTACAAGTTTGTTTCGAAACGATAAATGAGCCACAATTTAATGCCTCCGGAAGTATTACAGCACAAAATAAAACAGATATGATTAACCAAGCAGCTTATAACATTATTCGTGCTTCTGGTGGATCGAATGCAAAGAGAATGATTGTTTTACCAACATTGAATACGAACCATGATAATAGTACACCATTGGCTGATTTCATAACCAAATTGAATGACCCAAATGTAATTGCAACGGTTCATTATTATAGTGAATGGGTATTTAGTGCAAATCTAGGTAAGACAGGTTTTGATGAGGATTTATGGGGAAATGGTGATTACAGTCCTCGTGACGCTGCAAATAAGGCATTTGATACCATTTCTAATGCATTTACTGCGAAAAAAATAGGCGTAGTCATCGGAGAATATGGCCTTTTAGGTTATGACTCTGGTACTGAATGTAATCAACCGGGTGAAGAATTAAAATATTATGAGTATATGAGTTATTTAGCTAGACAAAAGAAAATCTGCTTAATGTTCTGGGATAACGGATCTGGAATTAACCGTAACGATTCTAAGTATAGCTGGAAAAAACCTTTGGTTGGAAATATGTTAGAAGCATCTATGACAGGTCGTTCCTCTTATGCAACCGGTCTTGATACCATTTACTTAAACAGTAGTCCTTCTAATGATATTAATATCCCACTTACTCTAAATGGGAATACATTTGTTGGAGTAACAGGATTAACTAGTGGTACTGATTTTACGTACAACCAATCCAGTGCAACGCTGACATTAAAAGCTTCCTACGTGAAGAGGGTTTATGATGCTATGGGAAGTAATTTCGGTACTATAGCTGATTTAGTGATTAAGTTTTCAAGCGGAGCTGATTGGCATGAGTATTTAGTGAAATTCAAAGCACCAGTATTTCAAAATATGAACGGAACTGTATCCAATGGAATTAATATTCCAGTTCAGTTTAACGGAAGTAAACTCCGTCGTTCAACAGCGTATATAGGTTCTAATCGAGTTGGTCCGAATCAAAGCTGGTGGATGTATTTAGAGTATAGTACAACTTATGTGGCTAACTATGATAACAATATTTTAACGATTAAGCCTGATTTCTTTAAGGATGGTTCTGTTTATGATGGAACTATATCATTTGAGATGGAGTTTTATGATGGCCAAAAGACAAAATATAATCTTAATAAGTCTAATGGTAACATAACAGGAACTGCAACAGCGGTAACTCCTACGCCAACCCCAACGGCGACTCCAACCCCAACGGCGACTCCAACCCCAACTGTAACACCAAAACCATCAATAACTCCGTCAGTAACTCCAACACCAACCGTGACACCAAAGCCAACAATAACTCCAACAGCAACCCCTACTCCGACACCAATTCCAGGAACAGGTCCAGTCACATTAAAATACGAAGTAACGAATACTTGGGATAAACATACACAGGCAAATATCACATTAACCAATACCACTAGTACAGCATTAAAGAATTTTGTTGTATCATTTACTTACAAAGGGTATATAGACCAAATATGGGCTGCAGATTTGGTTAGTCAGAATTCGGGTACTATTACAGTGAAGGGACCAGCGTGGGCGATGAATCTAGATCCAGGGCAAAGCATGACCTTCGGATTTATTGCTACTCATGATACTCCGTCAGTAGCTCCGCCATCGAATGTGACATTGGTTAGTTCGAATTAAAATTGTTTTCAAGTTTAGAATTGACATCATTGCGTTTACAAATAAATTAAATTAATTCAATCACTGATATCGTAAAAAGCGATTAGGATATTCAGTCTGAGTTAATGACTATGATAGAAATATCAAAAAAACTAGGTTATCATTCTTACTTTATACAGTGTTGGATAACCTAGTTTTTTCTAATGATTATTTTATTAGAAGAGTTGAATAGTTCGTGAATATATTTCCATTAAGAGATTATCCTAGGGGGAAAAGTGTAGGTTTTGGTCTAGAAATGTATAGTAATAAGAAATTATAAAAAAATAAATAAAATGAAAATAATGATAGGAAGTTCTGGTAATGCTGATTGACATAGCGGCTATCTCCTATAGTACCGTAAGAATTTTTAGATCAAAAAGATAGCATACTAATATGGAAAATACTATAGAAGGAAATACTATAGAGGAAATACTATAGAAGGAAAATACTATAGAAGGAAGTCAAACTAGTATATTACCATCGAGGAGATTATTATTGAAAATAATATAGTTAAAAAGAATATAATCGAAAGAATATTATCGTAAAGAAGACATCGTTAGAATATAAACAAGAAGAATGGAAAGTCAGGGATTGTGCTTGAACGTAGGCAGATTCAATCAGAATGGCTCAATGCAGGACAATGCGCTCTTTGTGAGGTTGAATTTATCAATCAAAACGAGAATAATAAAGGGAAAGGATTAAATTTTTCTTTACATAAAAAGACTAAAGCTCACCAGATATTTTCAGGAATTGTATAAAAAATCAAACTTTCCATATACTATAGTCTTTAGAAGTTATTCTCAGCATTGAAACCTAATCATAGGAGAAACTATAATTAGGAGGAATGTTATGAAAACTTTGATTAATAAATATTTGACATTATTTTTTATTGGCGGAGCATTATATCTGTTAATCGAAATTATTTCAAGACGTGGTTATACTCATTGGACTATGGGCATTGTAGGTGGAATTTGTTTTGTATTAATTGGAATGATAGACAAATTCCTTCCAAGATCTCCTTTTTGGTTACAAGCATTATTAGGAGGAGTTATCGTAACTATAGTTGAATTAATCTCAGGAATACTAATTAATATAGTATTCCAATTAGATGTGTGGGATTATTCAAATCATGCATTTCAAATACTAGGGCAGGTTTGTTTACCTTTTTCAATGCTTTGGTGTATCTTATCTAGTTTCGCCATTATATTGGATGATTACTTAAGATATTGGTTATTTGGCGAAAATAGGCCGCATTATCATTTTTTTTAGAAAATATGCTTGTTTCTTTAAGTAATGAGGAGTGTAAAATCACTCCTCATTACTTGTTTATGTGTATTTAGTGGGCTACGCTCTAACGAATGCAAGTCTCAACTACTTTAACACCAACTGTGTGAGAGTATGGAATGAGGGTGAAACTGAACATGTAGATAATTGTTATATCATCATTGGTATGGCAGCTTTTTTTTGCTCAAAAATAAATTGGGCAGAAAAAAATTCTAAATAACGTAAGCGGATTGCGAATATCCGCTTTGACTTTTCTTTTATTAAAACAATCTAATATTAGCACTATACCCATACAAATCAATTAAAAATCATAATGATAATGACAAAAGTATCAGAGAAGGATTTATGATATACTGTCATAATAAAAGCTACCAGGATTTTTATCTGGATATTCTGATTGGATGGAATGCGACAATAATTCTTTCGTTAGAGCAATACCAACTCATCTTACAAAATATTCCGTACCTCTGATATAAAAAAGTGGTATTATTGTTAATTGATATAATTTTACTAAATCAAAACTTAAAAATATATAAAAAATAATATAAAAACCGAAAGTAAATATATAAGATGTCCAAAAACAAGATGTAACAAGTCTGTTTATGAGAACAATATGACTAAAAAAATGATAATATAAGAATAGGAGAGATGCAATATGAATAATTACAATTTTGAACTAATTGAATACAATAATTTTCGGAGTGCAAGAATATTTATTACATCTATAAAATATTCTAATTTTCATTGGCATTATGAATATGAATTTGTATTTGTTTTGAAAGGAAGTATAAAGATTAATACGCGACCAGAAGCTGTAATTCTACAAGAAGGAGATATTATTTTATTAAACTCCAAAACAATACATGAACTACAGTGTACCAACGACAATAATCTTTTGCTTTTTATTCAAATTGTACCAGAACTGTTTTGTATCGAAAAAAATGAAAATAGAGATTATTATTTTTATTTGAACAGCAAAAACCAAAGAATGCAGCCTAAATGTAATATTGATATTTTCACACAGCTAGTATCTCAGATTGGATTATCTAATTTGAGGGAAAAAATTTGTGAAACGGCAAGCTTACGAACAAGGGCCCTAGTTTTAATGCTAGTAGCCGAATGCTTTGAGAATCTCTCTTATGATATCTATCAGAAGTCTTCAGGTGAAAAACGAAATGAAAACAACAATAATTTTCTAATGACTTGTATTGATTATATTCAGAATCATTTTAAAAATGAGTTTGTACTAGAAGATATGTACAAAGAAATTGGAATGAGTGAAAAGAGCGTCCATAGATTTTTAACAAGCAATCTAGGGATTTCTGCTAAAAAACTATTGACCGAACGCCGCATTGATGAAGCTAGAAGACTACTGAAATATACGGATAAGCAAATAGGCATAATAGCCGATTTGGTAGGATTTCAATCGGACAAGACATTCTATCGTGTATTTAAGACAGAAGTGGGAATTACACCAAATGAATATCGGAGCAATGGAGGTTGCTTAAACAACGATATGGAAATTAAGGGATATCTTACTTGGAGTGAAAAGGAAGCACATGGATTACTTATCCGATACAGTAATTGATAAATAAAGGAGCATTCCTGTAATTAACGGCTATGAGCCATTCTGTTCTAAGCAGTAATACGATTAATAGCATGAGAAAAAAGAGTTAATGAAAGAAAAAATAAGAATATATAAGGAGGCAATTTTTATGAGTATCACGAAAGACCAAAGACTTAGTTACACAAAGGAAGCAAAAAGAATTTTGGATACATTGAACTTAGAAGAGAAAGTTTCTCTTATGGGAGGAAACGTCACTTTAGAAGGAATGATGCAGGACATGATGTCAGATCCTTTGAATAAACATTACAATTATTTTCCATACCCAGCAGGTGGGATAGAAAAGGAAAATATTCCACCAATGTTATTTTGTGATGGGCCAAGAGGAGTTGTTTGCGGAACTGGAAAAAGTACTTGTTTTCCGGTATCCATGTGTAGAGGAGCTTCTTTTGATACAGAGCTAGAGGAGAAAATAGGACGTGCCATTGCAGAAGAAATCCGTGCTTATAAAGGAAACTTGTTTGCAGGTGTGTGTATTAATCTCCCTTATAATCCTGGTTGGGGAAGAAGCCAAGAGACCTACGGAGAAGAATCTTACCATATCGGTGAAATGGGAAGTTCTTTGGCAAAAGGCATTCAAGAGGAAAATGTAATTGCTTGTATTAAGCATTTTGCTTTTAATCAGATGGAAATTTCTAGATTTAAAGTGGATGTAAAATGTGATAAACGTACAGAGCGAGAAGTATTTTTACCACATTTCAAAAAATGTATCGATCGTGGAGCAGCAAGCGTTATGAGTGCTTACAATTTATATCAAGGTACCCATTGCGGTCATAGTGATTACCTACTAAATGAAGTCTTGAAAAAGGAATGGGATTTTGATGGATTTGTAATGAGTGATTTCATTTGGGGTGTGAAAGATACGGTAGAAGCAGCTAATGGAGGACAGGATATAGAAATGTGTTGTACACAGTTTTTTGGTGAAAAACTAGTACAGGCGGTTAAGGATGGACTTGTAGCTGAATCTAAAATAGATGAGGCAGCATTACGAATTATAAGAACATTGTTGGCTTCCCAGACAGAAAATGCATCTAGGAAAGAAATTTCTGAAGAAAAAATTGGCTGTAAGGAACATATTGACCTTGCCCTGCAATCCGCAAGAGAAGGAATTACCTTAATAAAAAATGAAAATGAAATTCTTCCATTATCCAAGGAAGCAATTAAGAAAACAGTGGTACTTGGAAAACTCGGAAAAAAAGAGAACATAGGAGATCATGGTTCTAGCTGGGTATTTCCGAAATATGTGGTTTCACCAATTCAAGGAATTGCCAATGTTTCACCAAAATCTCAAGTTATATTTTATGACGGAGAGGATATAGAGCATGCCAAAGAATTGGCCAAAGAAGCGGACGCAGTTGTTTTTGTGGTTGGATATGATCATGACGATGAGGGCGAATATGTTTCAGAAGCCCAAAGTGAAGGATATACTGGTTCAATGGGAGGAGACCGCAAGGATTCTTTGGGGTTACATAAAAACGAGATCAAACTAATTCAAGAAGTAGGTCCTATAAATAAAAATTCCGTTGCTGTCTTAATCGGCGGTAATATGATTATGATTGAGGAATGGAAAAAAGATGTTAATGCGATTATGATGGCATATTATCCAGGAATGGAAGGTGGTACAGCGATTGCTGAGATTCTGTTTGGTGATGTGAATCCAAGTGGAAAATTACCGTTTGTGATTCCTTATAAAGAAAGCGATTTACCACAGGTAGATTGGGATACGGAATCTCAATATTATGATTATTATCATGGGTACACTAAATTGGAAAAGGAAGGCGTTAAACCATCCATTCCATTTGGTTATGGGCTTTCTTATACCGAGTTTAAACTAGAAGATATTGTTTTTTCTACTAATGGGAATTCTATCAGTGCCGACGCAACCATAACAAACATAGGAAAACGAGAGGGTACGGAAGTTGTACAAATGTATGTTGGATTTTCTAATTCTTCCATAGACAGACCAGTTAAAATATTAAGAGGATTTAGCCGAGTATCTTTAAATGCAGGCGAAAGTAAAAGAGTTGAGATAGAATGTCCAGTAAGTGAATTGTGCTGGTATAACGAAGCAAATGGAAAAATGGAATTGGAGCATATGACCTATGAAGTTTATCTGGGTACAAGCAGTGACAGTCAAGACTTGACCCAAGGTACGATTGTACTATAGGAAGGAAAGTGACTATGAAGGATAAAGTATCTTTTAAGGAAAAATTAGCTTTCGGATTTGGAGATGTAGGTTGTAATTTTGTATGGACAACTGTCAGTGCCTTTTTAACACTTTATTATACGGATAATGTTGGGCTAAGCGCAGCAGTGGTAGGAACAATTATGCTTGTTACAAGGCTTTTGGATGGGGTAACCGATTTGTGTTTTGGAACTATTTTGGATAGGACACATACAAAAATGGGAAAAGCGAGACCTTGGATTTTATGGAGCACCCCAATGATGGCGATAGGCCTGATACTATTATTCAATGTACCTATGGGTCTTGAGAATACTGGAAAAGTAGTATATGCGTCAGTGACTTATGTATTTGTTGCAGCATTTGCCTATACAGCAAGTAATCTATCTTATAATGCATTACTTTCTCTTATGACAGATGATCAACAGACGCGTGCATCTGCAAGTACCATCCGCTTTATTTGTACGATGATTACTGCAATTATGATTTCCAGTATCACGATTCCGCTAGTTGAAAAATTTGGCTGGGGTACCACTTCGGTTATTTATGCAGTATTGTCGTCAATCGCTTTTATGATTACTTTTTTCGGAACAAAAGAACGTTATACACCACAAAAAGCAGAAATGAAAGAAGACATCTCTGTGATTGAGAGCTTTAAGGTTTTATTTAAAAACAGATATTTTATATCCATTACTTTACTTTTTGTAATCACTTATTTAATACAAGGAGCAGGATCTGGTATTGGTATTTATTTTGCAAGAGATATTTTGGGAGATGCCAAAATCTATGGATTAATTACTATGGCAACCATGATTCCTCTGATATTCGGATTACCATTATTCCCAATTTTGACAAGGAAGATAGGAAAATGGAAATGCATGATGGGAGGACTTGCTCTTCAAATGATAGGTTCCATAATTGTGTTATTGGCTCCGACCAATTTAACGGTTGTTCTAATTGGACTTGTTATTAAAGGTGTAGGCGTTGCACCGAATACGGCAGGACTTTTTGCAATTGTTGCCGATGCGATTGATTATGGTGAATGGAAAACAGGAGTGCGACAAGATGGCCTTACCAATAGTGCAACCAGCTTTGGGATGAAAGTTGGAACAGGACTCGGTAGCGCACTTGTAGGATGGGGACTTGCATTAGGTAAGTATGATGCAACTTTGGCTGTACAATCGGAATCCGCGCTTAACGTAATCAAATTTTTATATGTAGGATTGCCAATTATCGGACTTTTATTTGCAATGATATTCCTTGGATATTCCAATATTGACAAAATTTATCCGCAAATCGAGGAGGATTTAAAGCAAAGAAGGGAGAAATAGAATATGGAAATGTATTTGGATAAAACTTTAACAGCAAGAGAAAGAGCGCAGGATTTACTTAGTAAGTTAACACTTCCGGAAAAGGTCAATCAATTGTCTACTCATATGATTCCAGCACCTATTCCAGGAATTGAAGAAGGCTTTTCACTGGAAAATGGAATCGGGCAGTTGGCAATCATGGGCGGCAAAGAAGAACCCAAAGCACATGCTGCCATGATTCGTAAGTTACAGGATAAGGTAATGGCTTCTAGTCGTCTACGAATTCCAGCAGTGATTCATTGTGAAGCATTAAGCGGGCCGGTGTTTCCAAATGCCTTAACATATCCTACTTCCATTAGTTTAGGTGCTTCTTTTGATCCAGAAATGGTAAGAGAGATGGGCGATAAAATACGAAGACAGATGGTAGCAGTGGGCGCAAGACAGGCATTGTCGCCAGTATTAGATATCGCAAGAGATCTTAGATGGGGTCGTATTAACGAAACTTACGGAAATGACCCAACACTTGTATCAGAAATGGCATGTGCTTTCATATCAGGCCTACAGGGGAGTGATCACACGAAAGGTGTAGCGGCGACGGCAAAACACTTTTTAGGTTATTCAATCACTGAAGGTGGAATTAACATGGCAAAGACGATGCTGGATGGAAGGGAAACAAGAGAAGTTCATGCGAAACCATTTGAAGCTGCCATTCGGAAAGCAGACTTATTATCTGTGATGAATTCTTATGCAGAAATGGAAGGAAGACCTGTTTGCGCTTCTAAAGCAATTTTGAATGATTTACTACGAGAGGATCTCGGTTTTGACGGATTGGTTGTAAGTGACTACATGTCGGTGGATCGATTGGTAAATAATTTCCATGTAGCAAAAGATTTACAGGATGCAGCAATCCAATGTCTGAAAGCTGGATTGGATGTAGAATGTCCAAATCCATCCGCTTACAATCATAACTTGGTGGAAGCTGTGGAAAAAGGTCTGTTAGACGAGAAATATGTGGATCGTTCTTGTTTAAGAAGCTTAGAGTTGAAATTTAAATTAGGTTTATTTGAGAATCCATATCCACAAGAGGATTCCGTCATAGAAAAAGTATATACAGACGAGAGTCTAGAGTTAGGAAGTCTAGAAGCAAGTAGAAAGGCAATGACTTTAACGAAAAATGACGGTATTCTTCCAATAAAAGATAAGAATGCCAGAATCCTAGTAGTAGGACCTACTGGCAACAGCCTACGAAAAATGTGGTCAACCTATACTGCAGTGGGGATGGAAGAAATGCTTCTTGGTAATATGGCAGCAATGGCAGGGTTAGAAGGTGGCTCTGGTCAGATGGATGCGGATTCCATATTTGGAGGGAAAGTAGATAACGACGTGGTAGAAACATTAATTCGCAGACGTTATCCACAGGCAAGAACTATTTTCCATGCATTAAATGAAAAATATCCAAACGTAGAGTATCTTATGGGATGTGATTATAAGGATCCAGACAAGACTTATATAGAAGCAGCAGTAGAAGCTGCAAAAAGGGCAGATATAGTAATCGTAACAGTTGGTGGAAAGAATGGTTATGGTGGACATAGCACAAACGGAGAAGGTGTAGATACTGCAAGTGCGGGTCTTCCAGGAGCACAAGAAGAACTTCTGCAAAAAGTTGGAGAAGCAAATCCTAATTTTGTAGTGGTGCATACCGATGCAAAACCATTGGTAAGTAGCAATGCATACGAGAATGCAAAAGCTGTTTTAGAAGGCTGGTTATGTTGTACTTATGCAGGGCAAGCAATTGCCGAAACACTCTCAGGAGAAAATAATCCAGGCGGTAGATTACAACAGGATGTTCCTTATGGAGATGGCGTTTATACTTATCATTATCAGCAAAATGCAAGTCATTATAAAACATTACAATCCTTGGGTTCCGCTACCTATAATGACCAAAAAGGAGTTGTTGCAAGACCTTTTGGATATGGACTTAGCTATACAGATTTTGAATACAGCAATGCAAAAATGAATGTTTTAGAAGAAGCAATTCCAGTTCTACAGATTTGCGTTGATGTAAAGAACACAGGAAACACCCATGGAGATGAAGTAGTACAGCTTTATGGAAAAGATGTAATTGGAAGTATGATTCGTCCTATTCGTGAACTTCTTGGATTTAAGCGAATTAGTTTGCTTCCTGGAGAAGTAAAAACAGTTACATTTGATTTCAAGCTAGACATATTATCCTTTATCAATGAGGAAAAAGAATGGATTTGTGAAGCAGGTGAATATAACTTCTTCCTTGCAAAAGACAGTGAAGACGAAAGTTTGTGCTTAAAGTATGAACTTCCTAAAACATTGCAAGTAGATTATACAAAGAGAGATTTCTTTGCTAAAGCAGAATAGAATTAGATCAATTAAATGTAATGAAGCGTCATATCATTGATATGACGCTTTTTTTCGTATAGATGAACTGATGAATAAGATTAATAGATGGGCGAATGAATACCGTAGACTGAAATTAATTATACTTACTTATAAATATTGGTAGTTTATGGATGAAATCAGTTGGATTTTATGGTATATTTTAATAGCGTAGATATACATACAGATATTGCAGATTCAAGATATAAAAATTTTAGAAATATGAGACTGAAATAATATAAGTAATTTAACCTCATTAGGGAAGCCCCCCGCTTCTGTAAGCGGGGGTAAGGACTTGCCTGTTTTAAAATGCCACGTAGTGGTAATGAGGTAGAGCTGGTAGCGTAAACGGATTGCGATTACCCGCTTTGACTAAAAAATAGAAAGGATTGATTATGCTATGGATTCTATATTTAAAGTTCGATATTCTCAGCTATCTCCAGATGCAATAAAGGATGAATTAATAAAGCGTTATGATGTTATAGAGCCTATCCAATGTGAGTTCTTTGATAGTGGAATGAATGATATTTACCAAATAAAAACTTCGATGGAATATTATTATTTACGAATTTCCCAAACTGGGATGCACGATGAGAAAGACTATGAGGAAGAGATAAATATTCTTCTCGATTTATTACATATAGAACTACCTGTAGTACGTCCAGTGAGAGCAAAGGATGGTACTTTTCTTTGGAAAATCAATGCTCCGGAAGGAACTCGATATGGTGTACTTTTTACAGAGGTCAAGAATAAGCCTTCGGAAGATAAGAAAACTTGTTTTCGAAATCTAGGTAGAAACATTGCAAAAATGCATCAAAGAGCAGACGAGAAACATTACCTATGTAGTAGGAAACCAATAGATTTGACGGCATTAATTAGTGAACCTCTAGAGCGGATACAACCATATTTAAAGAATCGTGAGACTGATTATGAATTTCTAGTAGAGTCAAGTAAAAAGCTTGGAAAGTTGATTGAAGATAAGTTACAGCGAGAAGAACCAAATTACGGATTTTGCCATGGTGATTTGCATAGTGGTAATATCTTTTTTGAAGAAATGACACCTGTAATATTTGATTTTGATTGTATGGGATATGGATACCGTGCTTATGATCTCTGTGTCTATGCATGGAATGAATCGTATCAAAATAATGACTATTTAGAAGGTGAGGAATGGAGAGCATTGCTTGAGGGGTATGAAGAGATACGATTACTTGGTGTTCAAGAAGTGCAATCGATTGAGGTGTTTATTGCATTAAGGCAGTTATGGTTAATGGGGCTTCATGCTGATGTAATGCAGCGAAATGCAGGTTGCTGCTGGTATAATGACAATTATTTTAATGAACAAATTGAGATTTACCGAAATTGGTATCAAAAGGCTATAAAGAAATAAAGAATATTCATGGAAAGTGTTTGGGGAGAATACATTGTTTCATAAAGAATGTAAAGGGGTTTTGATATGTTACATACTTTTATAAAAGATTTTTACAAAACAATATCATTTGACAAGGGAGAAGAATGGAGGGAAGAAGCATTTCGTGAGTATTTTTTAAGTGATGCGATTTTATTCGAATGCAAAGATGGGTGCTATCATAGAAAAACTATTGATGAATTTGTTTCAGAATTTACATCATTAATAAAATTTCATCCAGAGTACTTTGAAAATGGATTTCAAGAAAAACAAGTTAACGTAAAAATAATTGAAAATGATATAAGCACTCTGACAAGTAGCGAATATGAAAAATGCTATTGTATCAGTGGTAAGGAAGTAAAAGAATATGGAATTTTTAATATGTCGATTGTAAAAAAAGATGGTACTTTAAAGATAGCTTGTTTGATATGGAGTTAGTTTCGATTGCTTGCATTAATGATTTATGGTAAAATAATGTAACAACAAATAAATATAATTTATTGTTACCAGGGGGAAATTACGTTGGATAAGTGTCCAAATTGCGGTGCAAGAGTAGAGGGAATTCAATGTCTATATTGTGGCTCTACCTTTAAAGAAAATCAGGAGCAGCAACAAGCACATCAAAATCAAGCGCATCAAAACTATTCATCTCATAGCCAAACATATCATAATAAAACGGTTCAAAGTCAAACGTTTCAAAGATCTATCAATATATCATCCGATAAAATATCCGATGAACTTTCGGAAGATATTAATGATTTAGTAAATGATATTTTATCGACAAGTTTAGTAAAATCGAATAATAAATCTTGGAAGCAACAATATAAGCAAGGAAAAGATCCGATTCATATTTACAATGGGCCAGAAGAGATTATAGTACCTCAAAAGAAACGGGGGACAGCTTTATTACTTTGCTTCTTTTTTGGATATTTAGGATTCCATTATTTATATTTAAAACGTTATAAGATGTTTCTATTATACTTTTTTACGTTTGGATTATTGGGATTTGGTTATTTTATCGATGTATTTAGAATTATTTTTGGTTTTATAAAAGATGATTATGGTCAATATTTAGTTTAGAATAAGGTTAGTAAAGGTGAGCTTCTTTGGAATCTCACCTTTATTTATTGGCAAGGATTATCTCGTGAAACATGTTTTTATTGATGATATTGTGTGTCAAGCGAAGCAAAACCACTTAAAACCAGAGTTGCTATCTGATAGATATTTTATTGACTGATAGTGCTGAATAGATATTAATACCTTATAGACAATATAGATACTATCATTTCATATTGTTTTGATAGCAGAAATAGGCCAACGATGAAACTTGTTAAGTTAGCGACAACACCATAAAAAACTCTCTCTTTTCCAGTATAGCCCTTTAAAAGTTTAGAATAAATAATAGATTCTGAAAGTAATATAAATAATTCAACAGGAAATAGAATTATGTTAGCATATAAAGAACCTTTATAGATAATAGTCGCACCTAATATGGCTGTCATGATGAGCTGTGTTGTGATATTCACCGTTAAGAATACCTTATAATTATTCTTGACTGAAAAACCAAATAATAATAGTACAATGAATTCAATGAGGAGTGTTGGTATACATGTTGAAAAAAATTGTACAATATAAGCAGTTAGTAGAGGAGGGGTAGTACCTTGATTGCTAAGATAATCATAGGTAATACTACTTTGTAAGACCTTTCTAGTAAAAGTATCAGAGACAGTTACCTTGCCGCTTTCTGTTACAATAATGATACGATAAGTTTCTGGTAATCCCAGATAGCCAAATTCATGAATCATAGTATCCTCATGTGCTTCTCCTGTTAAACTTCCATACATGGGCCTTGTAGTACCTTATTCCTCTATAGCCTTATCCAAGAAGATTTCACCATTTAAATGCTCAATCTCATGGCAAAAACATTTTGCCATCTCGCCTTCTCCTGAAATTAATATTTCTTCGCCATTCTCATTTAGTGCCTGAACAGTTACTTTTTGAGGGCGAATAGTTTTAACAAAATGGTTCGGGAAACTCAAGCATCCTTCGATGCATTCCTGCACTCCACTGGAACCCACTATTTTAGGATTTATTAATTTATAATAATAATTACAGTAGTCTATAACAATGAGTCTTTTTAAGATACCGACTTGATTCGCCGCCAAGGCTGCACCATTCTCTGTATGATGTAAGGTATCCATCATGTCATCCAGTATTTGACGTATCTTATCGTCAACTAACGAAACTTCTTTGCATTTTTTTCTTAGTATCTCATCATCACGAAATCTTAATTGTCTAATAGCCATAGCTGTCCCTCCTGCTACTTTCAGCCCTTGATTTTCGTTTACTTTCTTCAAAGATAAAAACCTCTTCGATAGAACACCCAAAAACGTTTGAAATATCATATGCAAGCCAAATGGAAGGTTCGAATTTTTCCGTTTCTATTGCGTTAATCGCTTGTCTTGAGGTTCGAACAAGCTCACCCAACTGTTCTTGAGTTAATCCTTTGAGTTCTCTTAATTCTCGAATTCTATTTTTCATTATCTAATCCCTCTCTGTAAGGTTAACGTTACATGTAGTATAAACGTAATGATGTGTAAAGTCAACCTTACAATGAACTGAAAGGATATGAGTACAATGAATTGTAAGGATACGAGTACAGTCATAATACAATTTTATAATACTATATCAACATCATATCTATTATCAATTAAAGTATATTCGTTATTTGATTCTATACATTTCTCTAGATTGAGTGAATTCTCTCTAAGTAGCATTTCTTTTGTACAATATTTGGCATCATCTTCATCTCTACATTCTATAATACTTGCATGTTTCATAATAACTTCATAGTGTTTATTGATATAGTTTGTACTAAATATAAGACAATTAAATTTAATATACTTTAAATAGTCATCTTTAAAATCCTTTTTATAATCAAACGGAATGTAACATCCTTCAATGACTAAATTTTGTTTATTTTCGATACATGTTTTAATTATTTCTCTGGTGATAGGCCAAAGAACCTGAATGATATCTTCGACATCATCTTCTGGTGTTAATGTGCTAAATCCACTTCTGATTAATCCCATTTTTAAATGGTCTTGTGATAAATACGGGAATTCGTATTTTTTTAATAACTTTTGAGCGAGTGCAGTCTTTCCGGTGTGAGAGCTACCAGTAATTAAAATAACCATACTATTTCCTCCTTTAGGAAGAGCAGAATCATGGGTATTAAATGCATATAATTACAAGCTGTACACACGCCTATACCAGATGGGTTTGTACAGTTTAATGCAAAATAATTTAGTTTGAATACCCTAAAAGCTCATCTGTTCACTGTTGTGTTAGTTAGTTTTTAAACTTGTATTAAGATACGGTACATGATCGTCTAACAGGGTAAAATTCTCTTAGTAAATCGATATAGTCCGATAATTTATCTAGGTTTGGTTCCAAAAATTCAAAGGTAAAACCATTGCATTTTTCAATGAATTTATTATCTAAGCTATAAGATTTTCTGAATTTGCAAGTCCCATCTTTTTCATTATGACAATGCTTGCATGTACCATAATCACTAGTAAAAACGTCCTTTATAAAACTCTTAGAATTTTCAATATATTCACGATGCTTATCAATTTTATTTAAGAAAACACGGAGAATAATACTGTTTTCTCTTATGTATATTCTGGCAGCAACTTGTTTACTTTTAACGCCGCTTTTTGAATAAATAATCATATATTTTCCCCAACAAAAGCCACTTCCTATGTTACCGCCAAAATCATACCCGAGTTTTGTAATCTCATCGTTAAATGCTAAAATAATTGCTTTGTTTTCATCTGATATAAAATGAAATCTTTCTTCTTCTAATATAGTCTTCATGAACCCTCTCCTGATTTGGTTATGTTCCTAATCTTGATATAATTAGTGTTATCCTATAATTACCTATTTCTCTTAGTATAATTTTCCTAATATGGGAAGTCAAGAAATAGTAGTGGAAGAGATGATTGACAAGCAGTAGTTCTAGTGTAAATGAGTACATTACTAGTATAAGTGCACACCGAGTACTTAAATTTTTAAGCAAGAAAAAAGCGAAAACCATAGATATTTTTAGGTTTTCGCTTTTAAAAGTAAGTACGAGATGAGGGCCGAATTCAAGGCTCAATTTATGTCACATTAAAAATCTTTCATTATTTTATAACATCACCTATTAGAGCATTCATTTACGCAGTTTACAATTGTTTCTATGACGATAATTCATTATACTTCTTCCTCTGGATTTAATATCGCATACACATAGGTATCCCAATAGATAGGGTTTCCGTTTTGGTCTTTATGAAAAGAAACGTTTTTTCTAAAATATGCTTCACGTTTCATTCCAACATTTTCCATTAACTTCCATGAAGGTGGATTTTGAGGTGCGCATTCTGCATAAATTCTATGAACGCCTTGATTAAACAGATATTCTATCATCGCTTTGCTGGCATCACTACCATAGCCCCTATGCTGATAGTTCTCATTTAATACATAGCCGAGTTCTCTTGTATTAAAATCCCTTTTTCCTAGATAAATATTTCCGATAACCTTATGTTCATTTTTTAACTCAATTGCATAGAATTCATCGCTTTGCATTCTATATTCAAGTTCTTCTTTTGCTTTATCACTAGTAAAATCTGGATACGCCTCAAATTCAGCATTAACTCGCTGTAACATATATTCGCATAAATCATTTTCGTCTCTCAACTCATAACTGCGAATAATTAAATCATTTGTTTCAATTTTCATATGTAATCTCCATTAGTAGTAGTAAATCCTACTTATCCTTTATAATTTCCAATTTTTATATTATCACAATTATTTAAAATAGCAATAAAAAATAATTACTGAATATCTATGTACACTTCAACAAAATGAGTACCACTGTATTTCCATATACTTTAATAGAGATCAACTTACAACTGATTCTATTATATTAAATAAAACTTTATCGCAATCAATTTCTGCCATCGCGCCTACCGGGATCATATCAGCATCGCCACCTCTACCGCCAGAGATAGAAATGAGAGCGATAGTATCCCCTGGTTTTAATGCTTTTGGCTTTATTAGCTCATTCATGACAAATTTACCCCCAATTATTAACTACTTATTTTAGTATAGATTTCCTAATATAGGAAGTCAATAGATAGCAATGTGATATGTATGACTAGCTGGGGATTTAACTATTAGTTGTTTTAGTTATTGGTTAAAAAAGTAGTGCACTATGAAGCAATGCAATCCATATTAGCGCATTCTAAACACAATCACTTTCAATTCTCGTCTAATCACTGAACAAGTTAGAATGGAATTCATCAAGAAAGAGCAGGAATTTCTAAAATAGCAAGAGAGTAGTAGAAGAATTATATACAGAAATCTATACTGTACCAGAAGGATTATTACAAGCCAGCAAAAAAATCCCTTGAAAATATCAAGGGATTCTGCAAGCATAATAATGAGATCTTATAGGTCATTATAATTACCACCAAAAACTACGCCATTCATTATTGACTTTATCTATTTCATCAAAAGACATTCATTAACTATGTATGATTCTTATTGTATTTCCTTTACAACAGGATACCAGAGCTCATAAGTATAGTTTTCTTTAGGAAAGTCATAATCAAAATATACTTCTACATCAGGAATAGAATTATCCGCCCTTCTGTATCCGGAAGATGGGAACCATTCCTGCCAAATACGATTAATTAATTCTAACATTGTTCCCTCAGCTTCGAAAATAGCCCAAGTTGTTTCAGGGATATCAATCTGGTCTAAATCTTGTACATCAGAATTTTTAGTTGATGCAGCAATGTAATAATCAAATGTATGCTCGCCGTCAAAGTTGGCACATAAACCTAACAAGCCTTTTGGTTCAGCATTCGATTGTTTTATGATTTTTTCATAGGATTCCTGTGGTAAATCACGCCAGAAATATGGTAGTAGATTTTCCTCCATATCATTTCTGAATGTCTTCTTGACACCAACAACTTTAAAAGCCTCTTTCTTCTCAATTCGGCACTTCATTTTAATCTCTCCATTCAATATTATTCGGAAAGTGATGCGAGGATAGGAGTTTAAAAAGATTTTCCGGCTTCTTGCATATTGAGGTGATACCTTATGTTGATTTTGAAAAGCTCTGTTAAATGCAGTTGGCGATGAATAACCATACTTCATAGAGATATTTATAATTTTTTCATCGCTATTTTGCAGTTCTAGTGCTGCAAGCGAAAGACGTCGGCGCCTGATGTATTCGCTTAACTGTATTCCTGTAACAATGAAAAACATATTTGATAAATCATTGCGAGAACAAAATGCTAATTTAGCAGCATAGTTAAAATCAATTTCATTACCCAGGTTTTCTTCAATGTAATCAAGAGCTCTGTTCAATCGTATATTCCAATCCAAATAGCACATCTCCTTTCTTTCACAAGTATATCAGGAGAAAAAACAATAATCCTCTCATTTATCATTTTCTTATGAGAGCTTCGTTTACACAAGTAAATTATCACGAACTTGTTGTTCAGGAGATCTATTTTTTACAACGAATCAAAAACTCATCCAATGATGAAATACCATCCTCTAGAACAGCTTTATACACATCCATACTTGTATATTTTTCAAAAGAATATAATTCTTTCTCTATAAGTCCCTTTTTAATTTGAATAATAGTATTTCGTTTGTTTTCATCCAAATCTATTTGTTTTTTTACATTGTCACAAAAACTTTCTGCATTAGAAATCGTACTCTTATCAAAAAACCAGATATCTATATTCCATAAATCGCCCAAAATCATAGTTTCAAATCCATGAAACCATACTTGTTTTCCCTCACTTGTCAATTCTTGCTTAGCTTCATACCAAATAGGTTTATACTTCTTCAATATAACTGATGTCAATGAATATAGTTTTTCTATATCCATATCATCGTTAGTGACATCAATATCCAAGTCGTTCCATGCCATAACATTCATGGCATAACTTCCAATAATCTGTGGTGTCCCATACTTTTTTAATTCATCAAACAAGCCTAAATCATATAAAAGCTTGTCTGCTTGTTCTTTCATATTGTTCATACAAAATCCTTCTCCCTAAATACCTCGTAATAATACCAACGCTCTCTTGTATAGTGGGTCAAATTCACAACCACAATTTCCGCATTCGCTATCAGCTTTCTCTACTGCGGTAATTAATTCATTAGTAACTATCTCCGATACTTTTTCGTTAAGGTTAGAATCTAACCATTTTATTGATGGGGCATCAATTAGATCCCAACCAGATTCCGCAAATTTAGTGATAATCTCTCTTAGTTCATCACCTTGATTTATCATACTATTACCTCCTAAAAACTATTTTTTAAAACTTATGTAATGAGATATATCCTTTTTTTCATTAAAATAATTTTCAATACCGATTTCTCGGATTCTAAAGTTCCCTTTCTCCCAATCATTAGCGGTCACATTATTTATTATTTTAAAAAAATCTTTTGCTTTATTGCATGGAAATTCAGAACAATCAGCACAAAAATCCACCCCATGATCTTTAACACAATTCGGAACTATACATCCTTCTATGCAACCTGCACCTGGCGATGGATTATTTCTGCAACCTGGACATTCGGATTTGGTATATCCACTCAAGTTTTTGTAAAATGCTTCAAATTCGCTTACCCATGAACGGTATTGCTCTGGAATATTAGCATTGTTGAAATCATAATAACCTTCAAAATAGTTGCATAATTTTTTTGCACATTCTGATATAGCACCATCTTTTAATGCTGGACAGGTGTAACAAAAAAGAGAACATGGTGCAACATTATGTAGTAATTCTTGTTTATCCATTAAAATATCCTCCGATTGTAAATGTTAATATAATCAACTATGAATTTATTTTACTGATAATTAATTCATCATACATTAGACAGGTCAACTAAATTGAATTCTTTTTTCTTTATTTTATTTTTAAACCTATGATATCTTCACCATCAGTATGCTTAATTTGTAACTTATTGTTGCCACCATAAGAGATGGCACCACATATATTAATTCATCCACAAAAATTAGTACAAAATGTAAATCATTATCGATATTTATTTATCGTTTCATCGCTCCATATATGAGCCTCAATATATCTTTCTGGTCCATATTTACCATCGTCATTCCAAACTTGCGGCAGTCCATATTTCTCAATAATTTTTAATATCTCATCATAAGAATATACTTTCTTTCGGTATTCTTTGTTGTCAGTTATTCGGTTGCTAAATGTCGGCATTGAATCACCATAAGTAAACGAAACGGTATTCAAATCAAATTCTTCAATAGAGATCTTTAAAAAAGCGCTGTTTTCAAACCAAGTGCTTAACCACGGACTATGTTCAATCACCATATAATGCGGTGACATTCTCTTTATAATACCGCCTTTTTTCGCAAACTCTGATCGAATTATATTCTCACAATTATGCCGATGCTCCACATATTCACTGTCACGTTTAGCGCTTTGAGCCTTAGGCTTATTCACTTTTATAGTATTGAGGATAGTTTTCGCTTCATTAACAGGCAAATCCGATAAACTGACAAAAGGTCCAACTGTTTTATCATAATAATGATATAAAAAAATCTTAACCACCTCCGTATATATTTCCACTTCTCAATCGTAAAGGATAGTGAATTTATTAATTATAATTCCATTTATTGTATTATACATTTCTAAATAAGTGAAGTCAATCGGCGCATTTTAAGCATAGCAACTACACTGAAACGGCCAAGGGCTATAGCTACAATTACTATGAAATCGAGGAGATTTGTCCCTACGTGAATTCATCTGTGAAATATGTCAAGTATAAACGTAAGGAGCGCTAACATAATGAGCAGTTCCCCTTATCAAAGGATTCGAAAGAGAAAGATTTCATGCGATATACGCCATAGAAAGCATGGAATGAATGATGACAACCAGAATTTAAAGTGATTACTCAAATCGACTGAAATGAAAAATCCCTAGAAGCCTTGATTTTACAAGATTTCTAGGGAAATTATTTAACCTCATTAGTGAAGTTCTCCGCTTCTGTAAGCGGGGGTAAGGACTTGCCTGTTTTAGAATGCCACGTAGTGACAATGAGGTAGAGCTGGTAGCGTAAGCGGATTGCGAATATCCGCTTTGACGCACGAGACGGGATTCGAACAAATCCCTGCACTAAAATGCTGATAAATAGGAGGCTTGCGGCTTCTGTTATTTATCTGCACACATACTTACACACATGGGATGTGTGTTTGATTTCATAAAAATTTGCATTTATGAAACGAATTATATTAACTGATAACACAATATGAATATCCTTATAATAATAATATTTTCAACTTATAACATATCTTAACGTTTAGTTCCTATAATCGAAATTAAATTCATATACCTTCCATTATCCATTTCAATCATAGCTTTATCTCCAAGAGCAAATTTATTATCTGCTTTTAGCCAGTCTTGCCATGCTTCATCGAAGCAAGCCATTTCTTGAATTCTTTTAATTTTAAAACTATCTGATTTTAATAATAGTTTTTCCCACCAATCACAAGAATTCCAGGTTCTAAGAGCTTCTTTATCCCAGTATTGTTCCATTTCTTCTGGAATACAATCATGTATTTCGTATTTCATACCGGGAATACCAATGGCAATTAGAGCATCTTTCTTTAACAATTTTGATAAGTATTTATCAAAATATGTTTCGTTACTTCCAAAATAATGGTACGCATCTACACTAATGACCGCATCGAAATAATCTTCTGCAAATGGTAATTGCATTGCATCAGCATGTATTGGTATAATTTGATTTTCTAAGCCCATTTCTTTAAAGCGTTTATAGTTCTCACCAGCTGAAATCCATAAATCTACTGCAAATACTTGTACTCCATATTCTTTTGCTAAGAAGATTGAAGTTAATCCATTTCCGCATCCTAAATCTAAAACTCTCATATTGCTTGTTAATGGAACATTTTCTAACAAATTTTCTAAGATTATCATAGAATTAGGTCCCATCATATTTGCTCTTACAAAATCAGTATCGTATTTTTGGCTTTTTAAATATTGCATATGAATTCCTTTCTTATAGAAAAATTATAGTATTCACCCTACAGAAAAGAAAACAGGTATAGCAAAAAAAACTATACCTGTGATAAATCTTCAGATGGACTGAGAGGTTAGTGTTTTCTGTAAGGCATTATAGGTCGACAAAAAAGCTGGAATACCCAACTTTTTATCCTATATTAAAATAAAGCACATTACAGAACCACTGACAAACAGACATCCCCTTTCAAATAATATAACTTAAGAATAACATCATTGTTATATAATGTCAAACATTTCCTAATTAAGAAGTCAATCAGCACATCTAACATAATGCTTATTAGGCACAGAACATTACTTTTTAATAACAGGTATCCATATTTCGCTTTTGTAATCAGATGAGCTTAAGTCACCATTTGAGTACCATTCTACTTCTGGAGCTTCTGCATGTTCATAACCAGATGTAGGAAACCATTCGGAAAAAATTCGTCCCCATATTTCTGCCATTGCAGTAGGCATAGGGCCGATTATCTCAAATATTGCCCATGTAAGGGATGGTATTTCAAGCTTGCACAAATTTTTTGGGGAATTGCTTTCAGTTATCGCGGCTATATAGTAATCAGTTGTATTATCCTCATACATTCCACTGTACACTCCTACTAACCCGTTTCCAAGTCCTGCAATTTGTGAAATAGTTTCTAGTGGTGTCTCGCTCCACATTTTTCCAATACTTTCACCTAAACCATTAATATGTGAAAACCTCTGTTTTACACCTACAACGGTAAATGAATTTTTTTGCTCAATTCTGTAGTTCATCTCAACCACTCCTTTTATTGATAAGGAGAACGTTACACGAGGATACGCTTTTAGCGATATGCCTTTTTCTCTTGCTTTTGAGGGTGTAACTTCATGCATTGCCATAAAAGCCCGAGAAAACGAGTCAGGCGAGTTATAACCATATTTCAAAGCAAGATTGATAATTTTTTCATTACTATTCTGCAAATCAAAGGCAGCAAGCGTTAATCGGCGACGACGTATATACTCGGACAGCGGTATGCCGATAAGAAAAGAAAACATGCGTTGAAAGTGATATTGGGAACATAATGCTATTTGGGCAACCTTTACGTATTCAATTTCAGCATCAAGATTATCTTCAATATAATTAATCGCATTTTTCATATTCTCAAGTGTATCCATATGCTTCTCCTTTCAAGATAAGTATAATATAGGTATTTTACTAATACCCGATAATTTTTGCAAGAATTTGTAGGTTGTAGTATTTAGAAGTTAGTTCAGAAGATTATATATATTTTCTTCAGTTCGCAAATGAGAACTATATCGAAGTTTATCACTCCAAATTAATTAGCTTAATTATACTTTTCCTAATTAATTAAGTCAATCCACTATGGGAAAAAGTGTATATTCTACACAATAAAAAAGTGTACACCTCTCCGATAAGACATGATAACGGTTACTCGATACCTCTTCGAGTAAACGGTTATCTTTTTGATACCATTCTCCGTATTTTGTATGATAGATTGTAATTTGCAGAACCGTTTATTCGCAGCTGTGAAAGATTGTGTAGTGACATAACTTCATATAATGTTTATTACCACTAGAATAAAAATAAAGCTAGAATAAAATTAAAAGTCCCAGTGGTCTATTTTTGCAATAATTATATAATCTGAGGTTTTAATCCAGCCCAGATAATCAATATGGGAGTTTCTTTACCGTCTGATGAAATTAAATTATAATCTATGGCAATTTCATTATAGTTCAGATACCGTTTCTTGACTGTCATTTCATGCCCATAATAGGTATAAAACTCGCCATTTGTATAACGGGTATCATCGACTACATAAGTGAAAAAATTACCATCATAATAAAGTCTGGCGGTTGTTGCCGGCCCGTCAACACCAAACTTTGTAATTCTGATCTTGTCCGGTATCCCCCTACCGTAATTATCCATGAAAATTAAAAGTCTACCTATATTAAAATTCAATATCATATCGGTCAAGACATCCCAATTCCTTGTTGCCATTATTCTTGTATAATCACGTGGTAACGCTTCTAACTCCTTTCTCAACTGCATGCTTATATCGATATAACTTTCCATTGTTTTTACTTATTCCCTTTTTATAATAAAGTATGGTTAAACTATTAACATATTACAGGTCGATGAAAAGACTACCCTCA